>JBIQHO010000155.1:0-8235 GCA_044508545.1 Bradyrhizobiaceae bacterium
GCGATCGATATAGGTCTCGTTGCCGGCGCCCGACCCGATGCTCAACAGCCGGTTCTGCCGGACCTGAATGAGACGCTCGGGCGCGGCATGAAGGCTGACAATCAGGGGCTTCTTCAGAGTTTCCAGTTGACGAGGGATGGCGATGCCCGGCACCAGCGGCACGTTCGCCGTGCGGATGCCGCGGTTGGCCAGATAGACCGACGTCGGCGTTTTCGAGGTGCGCGACACCCCAACCAATACGACGTCGGCCTCTTCCAGACCTTCGACATGCTGTCCGTCGTCATGCATCATGGTGTAGTTCAAAGCGTCGATGCGCCTGAAATAATCCGCGTTCAACATGTGCTGTGCGCCGACCCGACCGATCGTGGAGGCGCCGAGATAGGCCTGAAACAACTGCATCACGGGGCCGATAATCGAAAGGCTCGGGCTGTTGATTTCCTGGCACTTGGCTTCGAGACGCTCCACCAGATCTTTTTCCAAAAGCGTGAACAGAACGATCCCGGGCGCTTCCTCGATCTCCGCAAGAACGCGGTCGAGCTGCTTCTGGCTGCGCACCAAGGGATAGACATGTTCCACCGGCGTGAGGTTGGCATATTGAGCGGCGACCGCACGCGACACCGTGATCAGCGTCTCGCCGGTCGAATCGGACACCAGATGAAGATGAAAATTACTGCCGGTGATGGGCGCCATGACCCCTGAATACCCTGTGCATCGCTGTGGAGTTCGATCCGCGATACGGCTCAACCGGCAAGGACCGCGGGATAACCGGGGATTTTGCTCACAGGCCTCATGGCATGGATAACTCCGTCGATCGCCGGCAATGATAATGAGACTGTGTGGAATTGTCTCTGGGTAATTGCGGGCCAGCGACGCGTAAGTGTTTGCGCTGCTAACGATCTTTCGGTTTCCCAGCCGAGCGAGGCTTAATTCAAGGATGTTGTGAAGAAGCTTTTGAAAGAGCCGGGACAGAATTGCGCCCGCCGAATTCACCGCCACTTAGACTCAAACTTTAAGAATCTAAAAAGTAATTTTTAGAAAAGAGTCGCTTGCGGAGATCGTCCCGATCGGGTCTCTATCCGTCGCCGGAATAACCCTGATGCCGGCTGTATGTTCCGGCAGATTGACAACCCGTCGGGCCATTCCGAGCGAGAAGACCGATGTACGAATGGATCAAGGCATTTCATGTGATCGCGATCATTTCCTGGATGGCCGGGATGCTCTATTTGCCGCGATTGTTCGTTTATCACTGCGAGGCCGAGATCGGCTCGAAACAGTCCGAGACCTTCAAGGTGATGGAGCGGCGGCTTTTCAAGGCGATCATCAATCCCGCGATGATGGTGGCCTGGGCGCTTGGGCTTTACATGATGTGGGTGCATCAGTGGTATCTGGCGGGCTGGTTTCAGGGAAAGCTGGCGCTGGTGATCCTGATGTCCGGCATTCATGGCTATTTCGCTCGCCGCGTGCGGGATTTCGCGGCCGACCGGAACGTGATGAGTCAAAAATTCTATCGCATTATCAATGAGGTGGTTACGGCTCTCATGGTCGGTATTGTCATACTGGTCATCGTCAAGCCTTAAACCCCTCTATCGGAAGGCGCAGGAAGTCGGTCGGCTGGAAGAATAGGTCTATCAACAACTTGCGTGCCATCTGTCGTCATCCGTTTTGGTGCGCAGGACGGATGGGCAAGACGCGGCTGGGAACTGGCTCCGGGGACGTTAAGGCGCGTGAAGACGTCAACCTTTGACAGAAGACTGGTGCACCCCTCCTTGCACGGAAGCCGTCAATTTTCTATATTGCGGGTTATCCCACCCCAAGCAGGCGGATGTGGTCGCGTTCCGGTTTCGTTGTTGAGCCGGCCGCCACGCCAGATTTGAAGCCTTTCGGCATCTTCCTCGCTCAAGGTTTTTCACGGTCAGGATCTGCGGACTTTCCTTTCAGTCTTCCGCATCTTCATGAACCCGCCTGACGATCCTCCTCGAAGCGTTCCACAGGACCCTCCCAAATGCGGGAAATGAAACTTCAAGACCTCAAGGCCAAGACGCCAGCCGAACTCGTCTCGTTTGCGGAAGAGCTTGGGGTTGAAAATGCCAGCACCATGCGCAAGCAGGAGCTGATGTTCGCCATTCTCAAGCAACTGGCGATTCAGGAAATTGACATCATCGGCGAAGGCGTGGTCGAGGTTCTTTCGGACGGATTCGGTTTTCTACGCTCGCCGGATGCCAACTATCTGCCGGGGCCGGACGATATCTACGTCTCGCCGTCGCAGATCCGCCGCTTCGGTCTGCGTACTGGCGATACCATCGAAGGTCACATCCGCAGCCCGAAGGAAGGCGAGCGTTACTTCGCGTTGCTGAAGGTCAACACGCTCAATTTCGAGGACCCCGAGAAGTCCAAGCACAAGGTCAACTTCGACAACCTGACGCCGCTGTTCCCGGATCAGCGGTTTCGGCTCGAGCTGGAGGACTCAACCCGCAAGGACCTGTCGGCGCGGGTCATCGATATTGTCGCTCCGATCGGCAAGGGACAGCGCGCGCTGATCGTGGCGCCGCCGCGCACCGGCAAGACCGTGCTGATGCAGAATATCGCGCACTCCATCACCGCCAACCATCCCGAATGCTATCTGATTGTTCTTCTGATCGACGAGCGTCCGGAGGAAGTCACCGACATGCAGCGCTCGGTGAAGGGCGAGGTGGTGTCCTCGACGTTCGACGAACCCGCGGTGCGTCACGTCCAGGTCGCGGAGATGGTGATCGAAAAGGCCAAGCGTCTGGTCGAACATGGCCGCGACGTCGTGATCCTGCTCGATTCGATCACGCGTCTGGGCCGCGCCTACAACACCGTGGTGCCCTCCTCCGGCAAGGTGCTGACCGGCGGCGTCGACGCCAACGCGTTGCAGCGGCCGAAGCGGTTCTTCGGCGCGGCGCGCAATATCGAGGAAGGCGGCTCGCTGACCATTATCGCCACCGCGCTGGTGGACACCGGCAGCCGCATGGACGAGGTTATCTTCGAGGAGTTCAAGGGCACCGGCAATTCGGAACTGATCCTCGACCGCAAGGTCGCCGATAAGCGCACCTTCCCGGCGATCGACATCGCCCGCTCCGGAACCCGCAAGGAAGAATTGATCACCGATCCCCAACTGCTCAAGAAGATGTACGTGTTGCGGCGCATTCTCAACCCGATGGGCACCATGGATGCGATCGAATTCCTGCTCGACAAGCTGCGCAACACCAAGAACAACTCTGAATTCTTCGAGTCGATGAATACGTGAACATCGCCGGCTCTCCACCAATCGCCGACACCTGGCCTGTGTATTGAGCGTGCCTATGCCGGCTCGGAGGATGGCAATCCCTTGGCTTCGTTCAGTTTGACGTGCTGCGCGACAGAGCGTGCGCAGACGACGTCCCTCACGTAGGTCGTCAAGACAATGGCAAAGCTGGCAACGGCAGCGCCTCCGAGAATGTCGACGGCATAATGAGCGCCGTCAATCGGCGTTGCCGCAAGCATTAGCAAGTTGATTGGACCGAAAAACCAGCGAAGCCGCCGGACAGGCCAGATTGCCCAGCAGAACACGACCGCAGCGACCGCGTGAAAGCTCGGAAAGATAATCAGTCCTTCGAGATCGTCCAGCTTGACGACGTGGGTCGTGCCGCGCCGAAGCGATTCAAGGTGCCGAATATGCTCAAATGCGCAGGATGGGTCGAGATTGCCGAAATCCGCGATGCAACCCGAGATGAGCATAGTTGGCTACCGCGGGTGTAAAGATGAAAATTGCAATCGTCAGGCGTAAAGCGACAGCCACGGTAAGGACGAATTGCTGAAGTCGCACAAATCGCTGCGTCCAGAGCAGCGCAATGCCTATTAGTACCGGCTGGATGTGAATGGTGAAGTAAATAAAATGGATCGTGCGGCCAGCGATGTAATGGGTGTTGAAAAAGTCGAGATATGCGCGCCAGTCAAACCCCAGCCGCTGATCCAGATGGAACAGGATGTCGTCGCGATAAGGAAAGTCAGCGGTTGCGGCGGCAAAGCTGAGTAGCGTGCCCGTTAGTAGGATGATCAGAAGCTGCGCGGAAAATTCGGTCCCCGCCGAAATATATTGGTCGATGCGATAGTAACGATAATAAAGCGATAGGTAGAGGCAGGCGGGAATTAACAAAAGAACCGGCCAACTGTGAGACACGTCGAGGGAAAGCCCGGCCCACCGGTAGCTCACATAAAGCGTGCCGAGCATGGCCGCAATAACGAGCTAGATGAGCCGATTCATCGTTTTGGGATTAGCGGCCTTCATGGGGGCTGACGACATGAATCGGACCATGAGCAAATAGTCTTAAAGGCAATTTACGTGCGGTGCCGGCGCCTCCGAAATGCCTAATTATTTCTCAACGGAAAAGGCGCATTTGATCCTTTGCGAGCGCAATGAGGTCATCCGGTTGGCTTACCGGCAGCGAGCAACTCTGGTTGCGGCAGACGAAGACTGCGGCGCCCTGCACGGAATCCGCCTTGGCGCGCGCCGGATGATCGGCCGGCAGCGCGTCCGCACGTGGCGCATGCAGCACGATGTTTGTGGCGTGCGGCAGTTTTCGCGCGGCGCCGAGCAGCGCGTCGGCTTGCGGGCCCTCTCCGACCACGACGATCTCCGCGCCGGTGAGACGCAGATCGAGCGCGTTCATGAGCGACAACTGGCCGAAGCCTGTCGCGGTCGCGCTCGGCAGCAAGGCGGCGAACAGCGCGTCGATGCGCTCGCGCCACTTTGTATCGCCGGTGAGCGCCGCGAGGCGCAGCAGGTTTTGCGCGATCAGTCCGTCATGGTTGGGAATGGAGTCGTCGGCCGTCGAGTGCGGCCGCACGATCAGCCCCTCGGCGTCGTCGGCGGTCAGATAATAGCCGCCGTGCTCGACGTCGGCGTAATGTGTGTCCAGCGTCACCTGCCAGCGCAGCGCCTGCTCGAGGTACGCGTTGTCGCCGGTTGCCTCGAACAACGCGAGGGCTGCGCGTCCCATCGCGGCATAGTCGGAAGCGAGCGCGGGAATCAGCAGCCTGCCCGCGCGCCACGAATGACCGAGCCGCCCGTCGCGGGTCATCGCGGTCCGAACGAAGTCGTACGCGGCGCGCGCGGTTTGCAGCCAGTCCGCGACGTCGAAGGCGCGGGCCGCGTGAACGAGCGCGGCGATCATCAAGCCGTTCCAGTCGGCGAGCACCTTGTCGTCGAGGCCTGGGCGGACGCGGCTCGCGCGGCGCGCCAACAGCTTTTCGCGCAATGCCCGCATGCGTGGACCATCGCTGTCGTCGACGCTGGCACCCTTCAGGCGATTGGGAATGTTATGGCCTTCGAAGTTGCCCCTCGCGGTAATGTCGTATCGCGCGGCGAAATCGGCGGCGTCGGCCGCACCGAGCACCTCTTCGATCTCTTTTAGCGACCAGACGTAGAACTTGCCCTCCTCGCCATCGGAGTCGGCGTCGAGCGAGGATGCAAAGCCGCCGTCGCCGGTCAGCATTTCCCGGCGAAGCCAATCGACGGTCTCGCTCGCGCGTTCGCGGTACAGCGGATTGCGGCTGCGCGCGTAGTCGAGCGCGAGCAGGTCGAGGATCTGCGCATTGTCGTAAAGCATCTTCTCAAAGTGCGGCACCAGCCACTTGTCGTCGACCGAATAGCGGGCATAGCCGCCGCCGAGATGATCATAGATGCCGCCCTGGCTCATCCGCGTCAGGGTCAGCGCGGTGGCGGCGAAGAAGCGCTCGTTGCCGGTGCGCGCGCCGGCGCGCCAGAGAAATTCCAGCACCGAACACTGCGGAAATTTCGGCGCGCCATGCAGGCCCCCATTCACGGGATCGATTGAATGCGCGATGGAGGCCGCCGCGCTATCGAGTTCGGCGGGGCCGAGGTTCGCCGGATTGTCGGACCTCGCGCGCTCGGAGAGCCGTGCGAGCAGCGCGTCGCGGTTGTGCGCGATGCGGTCGGGCTGGTCGTGATAGACCCGCGCCACTGATTGCAGGACGTCTGTGAATGCCGGGCGGCCGTAATCCGGCAGTTTTGGAAAATACGTGCCGCCCCAGAACGGCGATCCGTCTGATGACAGGAACATCGTCAGCGGCCAGCCGCCCTGCTCGCCAAGGTGATGCAGCGCGGCCATATAGATCTGATCGATATCCGGCCGCTCCTCGCGATCGACCTTGATGCAGACGAACAGCTCGTTCATCACCGCGGCGACTTCGTCGTCCTCGAAACTCTCATGCGCCATGACATGGCACCAGTGACAGGCGGCGTAGCCGATCGACAGCAGGATCGGACGGTTGGTCCGCTGCGCTTCGGCCAGCGCATCGGGTCCCCACGGCCACCAGTCGACAGGGTTGTGCTGGTGCTGCAGCAGGTAAGGACTTGTCTCCGCCGCGAGACGATTCGCGGGACGGCCGGAGCCGGCTGCGGCGTGATTCATGGCGAGGCGTCCTTCTTTCGGATATGCGATAATGGAGGGACAGCAAGGCTTTGCCGCTGTCGTCCGCGTCTGTTGTGTCGTCGAAGCCGGTTAAGACAATAAGCAATGCACCCGCGAGAGCAAACGATCTTCGCCCTGTCGTCGGGCCGGCCGCCGTCGGCGATCGCGGTGGTGCGCGTATCGGGTGCGCAGGCGGGAACGGCGCTTGAAGACATTGCAGGAATGATTCCCGCCGCGCGCGTGGCGAAGCGGGTCATGCTGCGCGATTCGCGCGGCGAAGTGATTGATGATGCTATCGTTTTGTGGTTCCGCTCGCCTGCGAGCGCGACCGGCGAGGACGTCGCGGAGTTTCACGTTCATGGCGGACGCGCGGTGCTGCATGCGTTGTTCGCTGCGCTGTCGTCCATCGACGATGTGAGGGCGGCGGAGCCGGGAGAGTTTACCCGGCGCGCGTTCGAAAACGGCAAGATCGATCTCACGGAGGCCGAAGGGCTCGACGATCTCATCCATGCCGACACCGACCGGCAGCGCCGGCAGGCGTTGCGGCAGTTGCAGGGCTTGCTCGGCGATCGCGCCCGCGAATGGCGCCGGCAACTGATCGAGGCGTCAGCCCTGGTCGAGGCCGGAATCGATTTCGCTGACGAAGGCGACGTGCCGGAAGACCTGATGAAGCCCGCGATGGAAAAGATTGTGCGGCTTCGTCGCGAGATCGAACAAACCCTTGCGGCATCGGCGCAAAGCGAGCGGCTGCGCGACGGGTTGACGGTTGCGATTGCGGGGCCGCCGAATGCCGGCAAGTCGACATTGCTCAATCGCCTGGCGCGCCGGGACGCCGCGATCGTTTCGCCATATGCCGGCACCACGCGCGATGTCATCGAGGTGCATCTCGATCTCGATGGTTATCCCGTGATGCTGATCGACACCGCGGGCATTCGCGAAACCGAAGATCCGGTTGAGCGGGAAGGCGTGCGGCGGGCGATGGAGCGGGCGGCGGCTGCCGATCTGGTGTTATGGCTTGCCGATGACGATGGCAACGGCACGGATCAGCTTCTGCCGATCGGCGAGGGGGGCGCGCCGGTCTGGCGGGTGCGCAACAAGGTCGATCTTTCAGGGTCGGAGCCCGATGAGACGAAGTCGGGACAGCTTGCGGCGAAACCGGGGCAGGAGGCCGCGACGAAAAATTTCCGGATTTCGGCGGCGCGGGGTGATGGCGTTGACTGTCTGGTGGCCGGGCTGGCGTCATTCGCAGGCGACTGGTTCGGTTCGGGCGAAATGGCCGGTATCACGCGTTTGCGGCACCGCAACATATTGCGGGAGGCCGCAGCATCGCTTGCGAAGGCGGAGGCGTTGGTCGGTCAGGGCGATGAATTTGTGGCGGAGGAGCTTCGGGCTGCGAGCCAATTGATGGGAAAGCTGCTGGGGCGCGTGGACATTGAGGATATTCTAGATTCGCTCTTTAAAGACTTTTGCATCGGAAAATAGATGAATAATGATTCATTTCTTAATATGAATGCAGCCCAAAAGGCGGTGATCAATTTGCACTTCTCTCCAAAATGTTTCACGTGAAACGTTCCAACCGGCGCGAAAATCCGGCTTTTCGGATCCCCCGCACCTGGGCTAGAAGTCGGGGCGAATAATACGAAAAACCCATGACCCCATCGTTCGACGTCATCGTGATCGGAGGTGGCCACGCCGGCTGCGAAGCCGCGGCCGCGGCCGCGCGAATGGGCGCCCGGACGGCGCTTGTCACCCATCGCTTCGCCACCGTCGGCGCGATCCGGCGGTCCTCGCCCTCGACCCA
>JBIQHO010000156.1:0-8186 GCA_044508545.1 Bradyrhizobiaceae bacterium
CCCGAGCGCGTATCTTCCTTCCCGCAGGCGTCGATCCTGTTTCGCCCCCATTTGTGTCCTGCAAATCTACAGGACGGAATTGGTGGAGGCGGCCGGCTCTGCCCCGGCGTCCGACTGCTTTCCGGTCGATCCGGGTTACGCTCATTCTCCGTTGCCAACGGAATTTGCGTGTACGATTATTCTTGCACCATGGCAGATTTTCGTGTACGAATAATCTATGAACATCGTATGGGACGAACCGAAGCGCCAATCCAACATTGCCAAGCACGGCATGGATTTCGCCGATCTGACCGTCGAGTTCTTCGAAGCCGCTCACGTGGAGCCCACCAAGCAGGATCGTTTCCTCGCCATTGGCGAACTCAGCGGCATTGCCATTATCGCGGTGGTGTTCCGGCCGCTCGGCTCGGAGGCGCTTTCGGTTATCTCCATGCGACGTGCCAGCAAGAAGGAAAGGAGCCTGCCATGACGAACAAGTGGCCCCAATTCATCACGAAGGACCTCGGGGACACCCAAGCCGACGCTGACGAAATGCAGCGGCGATGGGAGGTCTACAACCGCGAGATGCAGGTCATCATCAAAGCCGGCGACGTCCACCAAGACGAGGATGGCTGGTGGGTGAACGACGCCACCGGTGAGCTGATCGGCCCCGATCCTGAGATCGAACGTCCATTGACCCGTGAGGAAATGGCAGGGGCGAGGCCGTTCTCCGAAGTCTTTCCCGACCTTGCGGAAAGCATCAAACGTTCGCGCGGGCGGCCCCGTGTCGAAAACCCCAAGGAGGCCGTTACTCTACGACTCGATCCCACGACATTGGCCAAGTTTCGGGCGGCCGGCAAAGACTGGCGCGCCAAGATGGCCGAGGCGCTCGACAAGGCGAAGGTGTAGGCTGCGAGGGACGGGGCGCAACTCCCGGCTTTCAAGCGGGGGGCCGGCATACGAAATGGCGAAGACAAAGAAAAAAAAGGCGAAAGCCTCGCAAAACGCGGAGTTGTCGGAAGCACTAAGCGCTCGGTACGGCATCAGTCCCATGAGGGCGCAGGCAATTGTTCGCCGCTACGGGCCGTCTAGAGAACGTTGCGAAGCTGCCGCAAGGCGACTAGCTGAAATCCAGAGCCTCATCGGTCCAGATGCATGACCCGGGCCAAGAGGTGTGCCGGCTCCGGCGATCGGGCCGGTATTCGGCAGCGCTCTATCCGACTGAGCTAAGGCCGCGTCTATCTCTGGCGCCGCCTGCGGCGGCTCGAACCCCGGACCATCCGTTTACAAACCGGCCCTACGAAGCGTTGGCGCGCCAAGTAGGGCCGGTTCCTGTCCCGCCAAGACCGTCCATGACTCGATTGGCGGAACTCTATCCGCTCTCACGGGAACTCTAAGCCGCCCTGGCAGCTGCCGATGTTTTGTTGATCGACGTAACGGCCAGGTTTGTCAGCTTGTTGTTCGTCGCCTTCTCCTGGTCGAGGATTTCGCTCAACAACTTGTGCGCCTCATCATGGCCGAGATCCTTTGCCCATTCGCGCAGCGAACCATATCGCGCAATCTCGTAGTGCTCGACGGCCTGGCAGGCAGAGAGAAGACCAGCATTCAACGCCGTCCCCGTGGCTTCTTCCATCAAGCCGTCAGTTTCTTTGATCAGACCTTCGATGGCGTCGCATTTCTCCCCAGTGGCCTTCTTTCCGATGGACTTGAAAACCTGATCCAGTTTCTTGATCTGGTCCTTGGTTTCGGCAAGGTGATCCTCGGCGGCCTTTTTCAGCTTTGCGTCCGTCGCCGCCTTGGCGACCTTCGGCAACGCCTTTGTGATGGCGTTCTCGGCGTAATAGATGTCTTGGAGGGTGTGCTCGAATATGTCGGCCAGCGTTTTCATGGCGATCTCCTCTCGGCCAGAATTGGCGGAGAGGAAATGCTGATACCCGCTATTGGTTCCGGAACTTTGGCGACTGCCGGACTGCCGCCGCCCCAAATAGAAAACCCGCCTCTATGGGCGGGTCACCGGCGCATTTCTACCAATGAGCAAATCACTACCATAGCTGCCGTCACGTTTCAACCGTGTCGCGATGCCGGCTGCTCGCCGTAGTGGATCGCCAGGCGTTCCAGCCCCATGCGCAAGAGCTGGGCGGGAATGTCCCTGACGACCTTCTCCCTCGCCGCCACCTCCTTGATCGACATCCCGAGCCCGCAGACGCAGTCCAGGACCTTGATGATCTCCGGATAACTCAACGCCTGTCTGGCATTGGCCATGACGGCGTGGTTGTCGATCAGCCGCGCAGGAACGGACGCCGTAATGCGGCCACCCTCAACGCGCTGCTCGACGCTCGCTGATTTCAGCCCTTCGCGCGCGGCAAGCTCGAAATCCGCACGATAGCGTTCCCCTGCCTCCCGTTGCTTGCGGGTGAGGCTGAGGATGCCCTTGAGCGGATCGACGTTTCGCACCCTGACGACAGCGCCCTTTTGGGGATCGTAGTCGTATTTGCGCGCGGCCTCGGCCGTTCCCTGGATCAGGCGATGCCGGCCGTACTCATCGAACCGTAGCGCCTCGAAATGCCCGGCGGCCCGGCGCGCGCGGACCTGTTCCTTCTCCTCCTTCGGGACCTTCGGCTTCTCTGGCTTAGGTGCTTTGGGCTTGCTCATGCTGGACCTGCCTGTTTCTTGATGAAGTGCCGCCGCTCGACAGTCAGGCGGGCATAGGACGGCCGCCAGTTCATCGGAGTTGCGCAGACCAGCTCCGGCGGATCGACCTGATACCAGCGGCCGTCCAGGTCGAGGAAATAGCGGCGGTGGTCAGCATCGAAGCTGCCCACCAGATCGCAGAACAGCAGTTCGCAGACCGTGTCGTCCGGCCTGGCATCGCACATCGGCCGCCACGGGTTTTCCCGGTCGTAGGCTTCTCGGGCGCGGCGCTCGGCTATCGTCATCGGCGCACCTCCCGATACCAGGCCGACGACTTGCGACGGGCTCGTCTCCGTTCGCCCATCCACTTCGAAAAGAAGACGCCGGCCACAAAGGCGAGCACCGGAGTCGCAACTGTGACGACGTTCAACATCGCGACTTCCCATTATGCTCACCTCGGTCGACGATCAGATCTTTCCGACCCGACAGGGTGGTTGTCGTGGCCCGCCGCAGGCTGAACACGCGGTGGGCGGGATAGACCCGCAAGGCGCTGTTGAACATCGCCACCCGCTGGGCAGCTTCCTTCGTCGGATAGAGGTATTCGTCCCATACCCGGCCATCGGGCTTGACGATTGCAAAGCCGTGCTCGACGCTGGTCATTGGCCAACCTCCGCGGAGTGGATGGTCATCGGCGGCCCGAGGTAGACGGGCGGCATGGCAAGATCGGGGAACAGACGATTGAACTGGTCGGCAGTTGGATCAAGCGCGCGGCCATCGGCCAGCCTGATCCAGATGTGGTTGCACTCGCCAAGATCGCTTTCGACGCATTCGCAATCGACGCCGTGAAACCTGAGATACCCGGCGAGTGGCCAGCAGACCATGGCGCACATCCATGCGCTGCTGCCGCCTCCCACGATGCCCTCGCGCACGCCCGGGGCGATCTCGATAAGCTCAGCGTCCGTCATGCCGACGTCCTCCGTTGATCGAGGGCGCTCCTACCGGCAGACGGATCGCCCAGCACCGCTGCGGTGACGTTCTGGCGCGGGAGCGGCGACCGGCGCGCGGCAAGCTCGGCAGCCTTCGCCGCGATCTCCGGCCGGACGAGCGGGCGGGGTGCAGGTGGTGCATGTGGTGCAGGTGTGGCTGGCGCTGGCGTCGGGCGGGCGGGCGGCCGAGCGCTACTTGGAGCTTTTACCTCCGCACTTGGGACTTTCGCCGGCTGGCGGCGCTTCCTGCACTTTTGGAACCATGTCGAGGCGAGCGCCTTCCAGAACGGCGTGCAGTGCGTTGCGGCGAACCGCTTGGCCTCGCCGTCCAGCGTCGTTCCCACCGTCTTCAGCATCGCGGCCAGGCCGTCGCTGTCGATCTGCGGCGCGAACTCCGGATTGGTCAGCAGGCATTCCACTGCCTTGATCTGCGCCGCCGAGATAGGCTTGAAGTCCGCCGCCGCCACCGTGGTCAGGATCATCTGCACCCGCTCGCCGGCATAGGTCGACACCAGCGTCTGGAGAACGCCAACGGCGACGGTATCGTTCGAGCGGTAGTTGCCCTGGTACTTCGGGATGCGGATGCCTGCCGTACGTGCGGCCGCCAGCGTCTCGGCCGCGTTGCCCGTCTCGGCCGCCAGCTCGGCGAAGAACAGTTCCAGGGCGCTGACGTTCTTCCGGTTCTTGTTGATGTCGACGAACATCCCGGCTTCGGACTGGATCGTCTCGGCCTGCACGATGACGGCGGGAACATGCGTCACCTTCGGATGCAGCTTCGCCGCCTCAAGCCGATGCTGGCCGTCGGTGACGTGATATCCGTCGCCGGCGGGCACCACGACGAGGGCGCCGAAGGACCGCCACGAGAACGACCGGGCGATGGTAGCGGCACGCTCCGTGTCAAGCGGTCGCTGATACAGCGGGTCGACGGTGATCAGCGTCTTGTCGATCCAGTCGAGCACCGGCACCTCGCCGGGATCGGGGAGTTCGTCGGTCATTGCAGGCCACCCATGTTTCCGTGGAAAAGCCAGTCGGGGGTTTTTTCTGAACGGGAGATCGGATCGCCCGTCATGCGATCGAGCGCTCGCCAAGCCTCGTCGTTGAGGTCGAAAGGACCGGCTACGACCTCGCCGCACCAAACGACAGCCCACCGCCCGTCCACCAGTTTGATGACTTTCGCGGTCATGATGCACCTTTGGGTTTCCAGATCGGCTGGACCACGTCGAAGCATTCGATTGCTTCGAACCGTGTAAGTTGTTCCGTGCGGTTTTCAGCCCGCCAATGATCGAACAGGTTGATCCCGGCCAGCCAGCGCACCCGATGATCGCGGCAGAAGAACCAGTGCTGCGATCCCTTGTTGAGAAACCCATCATGGCAACCGCATTCGGGACAAAGGCCGAACTCAGGATCGGTCGCCCTGCGCGGCCGAAACGCGACAACATCGCTCATCCGTGTTTCCTTTCTGCTGCCCGCCGGTAATCGGCTTGCGCCTGCTCCAGCACGGCCATCTCGCGTTGCTTGGTTTCGATTTCGTGAGGCGGCCGCCGGCTCTTGCCGTCGCTGAACTCGTCCAGCCAAGTCCGCTTGCTCCAGATCATCTTGCCAATCTCGTCGACCATCTCCGCGTGCGCGAACCGCCGTGTCATGCTGCCGCACGCCTCCGCTCAAGAAGAACATCGTTCCAGTCCTGGCCGGTTGTCGGAGGCACTTCGATCCTCACCGAGATCGGCCGATCCTTGGTGCAAGCCAACCGATGCGCCAGCGCCGTGGCCGCTGCCTGGCCGCCGAAATGCGGATCGTTGTCAGCAAAGACGATGACCTGCTCGACGCCATCGGGAGGCTGCCAACCTGACAGGATCGTCGAGCTGATCGTTGACCACACCGGGACGCCGAACAGTGCGGATGCCGCGAAGGCGGTTTCGATGCCCTCCGCCACGCCGAGAACGGAACCGGCATCGAACAGCCGGATCGCTGAACCCTTTGCGATGCCGCCCGCCATGACCTTGCGCACCGTGCCGACGTCGGCCTTGTGTCCATTCAGGGTGAGGTAGGTTCGATGGATATTCGTCGGCGTGCCGTCCGGCGCGAGAATTTTGGCCACCATCGCCGGGTGCCAACTCTTACCGCCGTCATCGTGGACATATTCAGCCCGGTCGATCTTCTTCAGCCACCGGCAATAGGCAGGCTGGCCGATGCCGCGCCCGGTAAACCATCGATCGACGAAATCGCCCGCGACAATCGGCGTCGCCCGATCCCAAAGCGTCTGCATGGCGCGGCGGGCGTTGGCGTCGTTTGCCTTCGCTTTGCTCGGCGCGAATGTCACCTCGCCAAGGACGCCTTCGATTTCCTTCGCCGCTTTGGCGAAGTCCCAGCCGTTGATGTGCATGAGGTAATCGACCGGGCTATGGCTACCGCACTGGCCGCAGTAGAACGCCCCCGTTCCATCCTTGTCGGTGAAGCGGAAACGATCCTTGCCGCCGCACCACGGGCATGGATGGTGCTTGCGGGTGTTCAGATCGACGGGGGGGATGCCCAGTGCCGACAGGATACCGGGCCAACGGCCGTGCCCACGGTCACGCAGGGGAGGCTTGCGGTCAGGCTGCATGTTGCGCGGCCTCCGCTGCCTTTTTCGCCTTCTCCTGACCCTTGTACCAGCGGATGTTGGTCGATCTGATCCAGTTGCCGACCTTCACGTCCGGTTCGATCGGATCGACTCGGATGCCGTTCGGCCAGACGCCGAACTTCTCGCGGAACTTGTTGGCGGCCCAGCCGTGCTTGTACTTCTTGAAATCCTCGTACCAGAGCAGCATCGCGTACCATCGCTTCTTGTCGTCCATGCTGGCCCTGACCTGCTTGCCGCCGAGGTGTGCCAACTCTCCCTGCACGGTCGCGACATCCTGCACCTTGTGCGGTGCAAATCCGCAGGCCGGGCATTTGTGGACGCCAGCCGGCTTCACGTAATGGCAGGACGTGCATTCCTTCGGCATCGGCTTTGGACGCTCCGGCCGAGAGGATGACGATGCCTTGCGTTCATTTCCGTCGCTCAGTCGCTCATGATGGATATCGGTCACGAAGCCGAGGTTCAGCGTCGTGTCGCTGTGATCGAGGATGATGCAGTTGTGGACTAGGCGGCCGTTTGCCGTGAACCTCTGTAGAGGCCCAGCGTTGAGCACGTCCCATACTTCCCCTTCGGTTTGCACGAAGGGGTATTCCACCGCCCGATGATTTCCTCGTCCGAACAGCGCTCGCAACAAACCTCGACCCGCAGTCTGTCGGACGATCCCTCCACCTTCCGAGAGATAATCGTCAGAAAGCCGAAGCGGCTGCCCACCAAGCCCGGTTCGAGCAATCCGTCGTTGCTGACAATGCGCCTCCGCGAGCGATAGCCATCCGTCATCGGTCATCACCTTGTGGTCAGGAGTTCCGGTTATGCCGTCGTGCGAAATCACGGGACGAACGCCCCGGCAGACGGCACCGCTGTGTTTGACGAAATTGACGCCGTCCCAAACTTTGTGGTCGGTCGTCAGATCCTGAATTTTGACCTCACCCCGGTCGGTCAGGACAAGCGTGTCACGAAGGAGGCAATCCTGCTTGCCTTGAGCCGAACGCAGGCCGCGCCCGATAATCTGGACGTAGAGCATTTCCGACTTGGTCGGCCGTGCCAGGATCAGACAGCGCACGTCCCAATCAACGCCGGTGGTGAGCACGCCGACGTTGACGACGACGCGCAGGTCACCGCGTTCGAATGCCGCGCGCACATTGTCGCGTTCGTCCTTTTCGGTATTGCCGTCGACATACCCGACAGGGACGCCCGCCTGCCGGAAATCCCGCTCCAGACTGCGGGCATGGGCGCGGTTGACCGCGAAACACAGCGTCGGCCGGTTCTCGCCCAGCTTCAGCCACGTCGACACCACGTCGGCGGTGAGCTTCGGCTTGTCCATCGCTTCCGCCAACTCATCTTCGGCGTAGTCTCCCGCAACGGTGCGGACCCCTGTCAGGTCGGGATGGCTCGGCGCGAACACACGGAACGGCGATAGATACCCTTCACGGATCAACTGCTGCGTCGTCGCGCCAATGATCAGATCATCGTAGTGCTTGCCCAGCCCTTTGGTCCACGGTGTTGCCGATAGCCCGATGAAGGGCAGTTTGGGGCAGAGCCTCATCCATTCGAACACCCGACGCTGAACACGATGCGCCTCGTCGACGATTACCAGATCAGCTTTCGGGAAAGCACGGCGCGCCAATGTCTGTGCGCTGGCAACCTGGACTGGGCGAGTTGGATCAGTTTCTGGATGGTTGGCCTGGATGACGCCGATCTCCAGAATGCCCTCCCTCCGGAACGCCTTGATCGTTTGTTCGATCAGTTCCAGCGCGGGCACGACGAACACAACGTGCTTGCCCTTGGCCAGAGCCCGCTTGATGATCGCGGCGGCGGTCTTGGTCTTCCCGGCGCCGGTCGCCATCATCAGGACCGGACGGCGGCGCCCCTCGGCCATTGATCGCCAGATCAGGTCGATGGCTGTCTGCTGGTGAGGCCAGAGGTTCATGCCGCACCTCGCGGCATGAGCGGGATCACGTTGGGGGGGTAGGTGGCCC
>JBIQHO010000157.1:0-8184 GCA_044508545.1 Bradyrhizobiaceae bacterium
CCGTCGCGGATGAGCAGCAGCCGGTCGCAGCGGTTGGCCTCGTCCATCACGTGGCTGGAAACGAGGACGGTGGTGCCCGCGGCGGCGCGGCGCCGGAACGCCGCCCACAGCTCCTCCCGCAGCACGGGGTCGAGGCCCACGGTGGGCTCGTCGAGCACCAGCAGGTCCGGGTCGCCGACCAGCGCGCAGGCCAGCGACACCCGGGACCGCTGGCCGCCGGACATCGTGCCCACCAGCTGGTCGGCGGCAGCGGCCAGGCCGACCTCGTCGATCACGTGCGTCGCAACGCTTTTCGGCACACCCAGCACCGAGGCGAAGTACAGCACGTTCTGCGTGACGGTGAGGTCCGGAATCTGCGTCATTTCCTGGAACGCAGTCTGGATGCCGAGCCGATGCGCATCGCGCGGGGAACCGATGGACACGTCCTGGCCATGGACGACAAGGCGACCGCCGTCGGGCCTGACCAGTCCGCTCAGGACCTTGACCAAGGTGGATTTGCCCGCACCGTTCTCGCCGAGAAGGGCGTGCACGGTGCCTGCCTTGACCGTGAAGGACGCATCGTTGAGCGCCACGGTCGGCCCATAGGCCTTGCGCAAGTTCATGACCGAGATGGCAGCTACGGCATCAGACACTGCAGCACTCGCGAAACGTACGGGATTGTTGAAGCATCTGGCGCAAAGCGCCAGATGCTTGGCGATATGCCGGCTATTATTCTTCCGGCGTACCAGTAAGGGCGGCATTCAAGCCGACCTGCGGCAGGTCCTTCGAGAAGATCGAGGCGTACCAGCCCGGGTTTGGGATGATCTCCGGGTTGAAGGTGTTGCAGCCTGCATTCATCTCGTCCCACGAGCCGGTCTCGCAGAGCTTGACCGTTTCGTTGGTCACCGGTCCGGGCGACAGAAGGACCGTCTTCTCGACCGTCTTGCCTTCCAGCACATCCATTGCGATCTTCAGCGCATAGGCACCCGGATAGGCTTGGGAGCTGGCCGAGATGCTGGGCGCGCCGAGCGGACGATAGGTGCCGTTCGCGCCGGCAACTTCGGCGTCCCGGGGCAGCATCTGGATGCGGTGACCGTTCGAGCCTTCGCCGGCACAGGGCAGGATCTTGTCGTCCGCGGTGCCCGCCTCCAGCTGCATGGAGTTCGCAGTGTAGCACCCGACCTGCATCCATAGCCCGTTCAAGCTGTCCCAGTTGTGGGTCGCCACGATCTTGGACAGTTCCGTGCGCGCGACGGCTTGGCTCCACATGCCGTTGGCTTCGGCGACGACCTTGATATCGGGATATTTCGCGAACACTTCGCGCGCGGCCTTATTGCGCAGCGTATCGACCGAGGTGCCGGCGACGCCGGTGATCATAACGATGTTGCCCTTGCCGCCCAGCTTGTCGGCAAGCCACTGCGCCGTGACGCGGCCCCATTCCTCCTGGTCGATGTGAACGTTGTAAGCGCACGGCTCCTCGATCACGCCGTCATAGGCCACGATGGTCACGCCCTTGGCGCAGGCGTTCTTGACGGCCTCGTTCAGCGCGGTCGGCGAAATCGGATAGACAATGATCGCCTCGGCACCGGCCTGGACCATCGCGTTGATCTGCTGGATCTGCTTCTGGGCATTGGGGCCGGCCACCTGAACCTTGAGGTCGACCTTGTCCGCATAGTCCTTGGAGGCCGCCATGGCCTTGAGCATGTTGGCGGCTTCGGCCTGCCAGTCGTTGCCGATATAGCTCATGCTCAGATAGATTTTTCGGCGATCCTCGGCGCCCGCATTCGAAGTGAGCGCCACAGCGGCGACAGCAGCCGTCATCGACGCCAGAAAGGCGTTTTTCCAGAACTTCATTGATTTCCTCCCTGAGCCAAGGGGCGGGCTCCTCCCGACGACCCTGAAGCTAGCTCTCCTCACCATCCAGCCGGCCGGCTCGCATGTTTGTCGGCTCGCCGGACTGACTGATTGTCGGACAATAACTCTAGTTCCAAAGGGTCGTCAACGTCATTGATCGAGATCATGCGAATTTTTCTGATTTCCGCGGCGAAACACGCCGCTTTGCCTCTTCAGAGGTCCGGCTGGTCGCGCGGCCACCATGCCGAAGGCAGGTCGTTCTCGCTTACGGAGGCACCAAAGCGGGGTGGCCGTTTTTCCCGAAACGCCGCCAGCGCCTCATCGACATCGGGCAGGGCAAGCGTGGCCACCAGCGCCCGCGATTCATAACGATGCGCCTCGACTGGATGGCTTGCGCCGAGCATCCGCCACAGGAGCCGCCGGGTCATCGCCACCGAAACCGGGGCGCCATTCGCCGCTATGTCCGCTGCTATCTGCATGGCACGCGGCAACAGAGCCTCTGGTGCCGCGGTTTCATGGACGAGGCCGCGCCTGAGCGCCTCGTCAGCTCCGACAATGCGGCCACTCATCATCCATTCCGTGGCAGTCGCGATACCCACGACGCGGGGAAGAAACCAGCTCGAGCACGATTCCGCGACGATGCCACGCCGGACAAAGACGTAGCCGAAGCTGCCGGCGCTCGAACAGATTCGTATGTCCATTGGCAGGACGAGACTGGCTCCGAAACCTATGGCAGGTCCGTTGATCGCGCCGATCACAGGCTTGTTCATCCGGAAGATGCGCAGCACCACTCTTGCACCCACATCTGCCGGCACGCCTTCGCCGGTGACCGGGCTCCCTCCCGCGGGCAGTGAGAAGCCGCTCGTCAGGTCGGTGCCGGCGCAGAACGCCCGGCCTGCACCGGTGACGACGACAGCCCTGACGGCGTCTTCACGGTCGAGCGTCTCCAGGACGTCGAAAAGATCGTCGATACTTTCCTGCGTGACAGCGTTCAGCTTTTGAGGGCCGTCCAGCGTCACCACCGCCACATACCCCTCAACGGCGTAGCGGATTCTCGTTCGTTCCATGCCCTGCTCCTCTGAAGGTCTTGACCATACAGTTGACAAAGCCGATTTTCCCCTGTCAACAGCCCAATTGTCGGACAGTAAGACATTTCGACGAGGGATCATGAACCGGCTGCATGTCTCATTGCAACGCAACGGGCACATTGGATCGGTCGTCTTCGACCGCCCGGAGGCGCTGAACGCGCTGACACCTGAAATGATCGCGGAATTCGGCAGGCTCGTCGCCGAGGTCGCCGAGGACAGTGGCATACGCTGCCTCATCCTGCGCGGAGAGGGGCGGGCTTTCATGGCGGGAGGCGACCTGGGGTATCTTCACGCTGCAGGCGACACGGCGCCGGATGCCGCGCAAGCGACGATCCGCTGCCTTAACGAAGCCGTCAGCCGGTTGATCAGACTCAGCAAGCCGACGGTCGCCTGCGTTCACGGCAGTACCGCAGGGGTCGGCCTCAGTCTGATGCTTGCCTGCGACGTGGCAATCGCCGCCGAGGACGCGCGGTTCGTCTACGCCTACGACGCCATCGCGAGCGTACCGGACGGCGGCTTGTCCCAATCCCTGCCGCGGGCAGTCGGGCTCGGAAATGCCCTCAAGATCGCGTTCCTAGGCGGCAAGCTCGATGCTCGGCAGGCTGCGGGGATGGGGCTCGTTGCCATGACGGTTCCCGCTGCGGACCTCGTACAGACCGGCATGGCGGTGGCGACGCGACTGTCAGGGCCAAACCGGGATGCGCTGGTGCGCACCCGCCGCCTCTTCCGTGAAGGATTCGACCGCACGCTTGAAAACCAGCTGGAGCGGGAGAGGCTCGAGTTTGGCACATGCGCGGAAACGACGGCGTTCCGGGCCGCGATAGACAGCTTCTTCGCCAGGCGCGCGGCGAAAGACAACTAAAGCGTTAACGACCTGTCTATCGGACTGTCCAGCGGAAGCTTTGCCATCAGCCAGCCCCGCTTGAGATCCTCGATGTGCTTCGCAGCCCAGATTTCCGCGTGCTGCACGTCCCGGCGCTCCAGCGCGCCGACCATTTCCGCATGCGCCCTGATGAGACGGCTCGCCGCCTGCGGGAGTTGCGGCTGGATCTGCTCGAAGGCTGGATAGAGGAGCCGGCCCACAGGCTCGCGACTCAGCAGCAGCGCGTGATTATGGGCGGCCTCCGACAAGAGTGTATGGAATTCAAGATCGAGGATGCCTGGCGAGACGCCGTTCTCCACGGCGTGCCTGGTCGCTTCGAGGTTCTCTTTGACGACGGCAAGTTCCGCCTCGGTGATATTCTCGGCGGCGAGCTTGGCGGCAAGCGGCTCGAGCACCCGCGACACGTCCCAAAGCTCGCCGAAGGTCACGGCCCTCATGACAAGGGCGCGCGTGGTGCGCGGCGTGAGATCGGCGTGATCGGGAATGGTCACGATCAGACGCTTGCGCCCTTCGCGGCGGACCAGCCCATCGCTCTCCAACTGGCGGATGCCTTCCCGCACGGTCGACCGGTTGACCCCGAACCGGGACGCCAGATCGACCTCGCTCGGCAACGGATCGCCGGGCTTGAGCAAGCCGGAAAGGATGTACCGCCGCAATTCGTTCGAAACCACCTGATAGGCGGGCGGTACGCTCAGTTTCTCTATGTTCAGCATCCCATGCTCTCGTCGCCGCGCCCCCGCCGGTTGCCCATCAAGCAGCGGACGACGTGCCCTTGCCCGCGCCTGCCTGCTTCACCGCAGCCCGGCGAAGCTTGGCAGCCTCTATCTCTTCGCGCGCAATACCGCGCAAATGAACTTCGTCCGGTCCATCGATGTAACGTAGTGCCCTACCCCAAGTCCACAAGAACGCAAGGGGCGTGTCGGCGGTCAGGCCTTTTGCTCCGAAGACCTGCATAGCGCGATCGACCACGCGCGTCTGCAGGCGGGCGGCCACGATCTTGATCGCCGAGATCTCGCGCCGGGCCGCCTTGTTGCCGGCGGTGTCCATCAGCCAGGCCGCCTTCAGGTTCAATAGCCGGGCCTGCTCGATCTCGATGCGCGACTCCGCGATCCAGTCGCGAATGTTCGCATTGTCGGAAAGAGGCTTGCCGAATGTGCTGCGCGACAAGGCGCGTTCGCACATGAGTTCCAGCGCCAGCTCGCATTGGCCGATGGTGCGCATGCAATGATGGATGCGCCCGGGGCCGAGGCGGGCCTGCGCTATGGCAAAGCCTGCCCCCTCTTCGCCGAGAAGGTTGGAAACCGGGACCCGCACATTCTCGAACGCCACCTCGCAGTGCCCTTCCGGAGAATGGTGGTGCATGAGGGGAACGTCCCTCACCACCCGAAAGCCCGGTGTTTCCTTCGGGACGATGACGAAGGAATGCCGCCGATGCTTCGGCGCATCGGCAGACCGGTCCGACACGCCGAACACCAATGTGAAGGCGAAGAGCGGATGCACCGCTCCGGTGGTGAACCATTTACGGCCGTTGATGACGAAATGGTCGCCGTCGCGATCGATGGTTGTCTCCAGATTGGTCGGATCGGAGGATGCGACGTCGGGCTCCGTGATCGACACGCCCGAACGGATGTCGCCCGCCAACAGGGGGCTGAGCCATTTCGTCCGCTGCTCCGGTGTCGCGAACATGTGGAGGATTTCCATGTTGCCGGTGTCCGGCGCATTGCAATTGAACACCTCGGACGACCATGGGATGCGCCCCATGATTTCTGCCAGCGGCGCATACTCCATATTGCTCAGAGCCGTCCCCGGCTCGTCTGGGCGAAGCGCGGGAAGAAACAGATTCCACAGGCCTGCCTCCTTCGCCTTTCGCTTCAAGGGCTCGACGACCTCGCTGGGATACGTGCCCGAATGCACGATCTCATGCCAGCGCGCGTCGTTCGGCAGGATAAGACGTTCCATGAAATCGTTGAGCTGCTCCCTCATCGACAGCACTTTTTGCGAATACTCGAAGTCCATGGATATCCTCTCTTTACCCGGCCGCTGGTCCGGTTCGACGGCGTCCGCGCCTATGCGCAAGTCCGCCCACGTGATAGGCCTGCCCGGAAGCCATCCGCCGGCCTGTTTTGCCTCGGCATATCAATCGGCGATGAGGGCTCGCAGGGCGTTCTTGAGCACCTTTCCGTTGGCGTTGCGCGGCAGTGGCTCCTTGAGGAAGGTGACGCCGTCGGGCACCTTGTAGTCGGAAAGGCGCTCGCCGCAGAAACTTCTGATCGCGCCCTCGTCCGAGAGCGTGCCATCGCTGTAGATGAAGGCGTGAACCCGCTCGCCCAGCACCGGGTCGGGCTTGCCCACCACGGCGCTCTCGATCAGCCCAGGCATGTGAGCCAGCGTGCTTTCGACCTCGATGCAATAGACCTTGAAGCCGGCGCGGTTGATCATGTCCTTCTTGCGGTCGAAGACATAGACATAGCCTTCCTCGTCCTTGGATCCGATGTCGCCGGACACCCAGTATCCCATGGTGAATCCGGCCTTGGTTCCGGCCGGATTGTCCCAATAGCCGGGCACGACGACGGCACCGCCGATGAGGAGCTCGCCGCTCCGGCCGGCAGGCACTTCCCTGCCTTCGTCGTCCACGACGATGATGTCGGCGCAGGGCAGAACCTTGCCGACGGAACTCGGTGCCTTGCGTATGTCGCCGAGAGGCATGATGGTTACGGGGGAACTGGTCTCGGTCGATCCGTAGACGTTGCACAGGATGAGGTTCGGCAACGCCTTGGCCAGCTTGTCGATCGTCGCCTCGGGCATCGCGGCGCCGCCAAAGCCCGCCACACGCCAGGTCGAGAGATCGAAGCTTGAGAAGTCGGGGTCCAGCAGCAGCAGATTGTAGATCGCCGGTACGACGACGGTGAAGTTGATCTTCTCGCGCGAGGCAAGTTCGAGGAACTGCCGCGCCTTGAATTCCCTCTGGATCACGGTGGTGCCCGCCACCCGGATGGTGGTCAGGATGATCGCGACGAAACCGGTCACATGAGAGGCCGGCACCGCCAGCATCGCAACCGCACCTTCAGCCAAATCGAAGCCGCTCTGATAGTGCAACAGCGTATGGATCGTGCTGACATGGGTCAGCATCGCGCCTTTCGGCTTGCCGGTGGTGCCGGACGTATAGAGCAGGCAGAACGTATCTTCCTCTGCAACGTCGGGAAAGGCGACTGCATCGCAGTCCGCATAAAGGCTCGTGAAGGGTTCGCCCCGTCCTTCACCCACGACATAGACATGCCGGAGCGAGGGGACAGCTTCGCCGGCCGGCACGTTCGCCTCGTACTGGGCATCATATATGATGCCCGAAGTGGTGCACTGGTTAAGGACGAACTCCACTTCCGGGAGCTTTTGGCGGATATTCATCGGCACGGAGATCAGGCCGGCGCGCGCCGCCGCCAGGGCCGCATAGACAAATTCCAGGCCATTGCCGAGCAGCAGAGCCAGGCGATCGCCCTTCTTGAACCCCGCATGCACCAGATTGCGCGCGATCCGTTCAACCTTTTCATCAAGTTCGCGATAGGTCACGCGCAGATCGCCGCAGACGAGAGCCACCCGGTCCGGGGCCCTGTGCACCGCATTGAGAAACATCTCGTTCATGTTGGCCGGTCGCTCGACAAAGCAGCGTACGATTCGTTCCCCGTACCGAACCTCATGGCGTGTCGCCGGAAACGGCATTGCAACCTCCCTGGAATGACAACATGCAGCCGCCTCCCCAGCGGCTGCGTCAACTTACGGAATCGTGACGACTACTTTCCCTTTCACCTGCCTTGAGGCAAGCAGCTTCAAGGCTTCTGAAGACCCGGCCAGTTCGAAGACGCGATAGATGAACGGCCGAATCTTCCCGGCCGCATACAAGGCCAGCAACTCGTCAACGGCCTGGGCATGGCGCACAGGATCACGATCGATAGCCGCGCCCCAAAACACACCGCGGATGTCGCAACTCTTCAGAAGCGCCAGGTTGAAAGGCAACGCGGGTATGCCCGCCGGAAAGCCGACCACGAGATAGCGGCCTTCCCATGCTATGCTGCGCAATGCGGGCTCGGCATACTCCCCACCGACCGGGTCATAGACGACCGACGCGCCCGAGGGACCGCAGACCGCCTTGAAGCGCTTCGCCAGCTCCTTCTGCCCGTCCTTGCCGAGCGGACCCCGCTCGTAGAGGACCGCATCATCGGCGCCCAGTTCGCGTGCCGTCTCGAGCTTCTCCTCGCTCGACGCCGCGGCAATCACGCGCGCGCCCATCGCCTTGCCCAGTTCGACCGCGGCAAGGCCGACCCCGCCGGCTGCGCCGAGCACGAGAAGCGTCTCTCCGAGGCGGAGCTTCGCCCTGTCCTTCAGGGC
>JBIQHO010000158.1:0-8172 GCA_044508545.1 Bradyrhizobiaceae bacterium
CTCCTGCCAAGGAGGAACACGTCGCATGAACGCGATCAAACTGCATCCGCTGAAATTTCTGCGTCTTCGTCAACTGGCCGCGGTGGCGCCGAACCTGAGTGATACGCGTTCATCAGCCGTCATGATATCATGTGACCGGTTGCATCAGCTCGATCCGATTGCGCCGCGATGATCACTTTCAGCGCGCCCGTGTCGGCGGCGCGACTGAACGTATCATACGCCTCGAGAATCCGGTCGAGGGGGAAGCGATGCGTAATCAACTGGGCAGGATCGATCTTATTTGATTGCACCGTCTTGAGAAGCATCGGCGTCGTGACCGTGTCGACCAGTCGGGTCGTGATCGAGATATTGTGCGACCATAATCTCTCCAGGTGCAGATCGACCTTGGCGCCGTGGACGCCGATGTTGGCGATGATGCCGCCCGGAGCGACGATATCCTGACAAAGCACGAAGGTGGCGGGAATACCGACCGCCTCGATCGCAGTATCGACACCTTTGCCGCCGGTCAATGCTTTCACTTTGTCGGCAGCCTCTCCGCTCGCGCTATTGATCGTATGGGTAGCGCCGAATGTCCTGGCGATCTCGAGGCGTTTGTCATCGATATCGATCATGACAAGTTCGGCGGGAGAGTAAAATTGCGCTGTCAGCAATGCGGCAAGACCGATCGGCCCGGAGCCGACGATCGCAACGGTGGACCCCGGCGCCACCTTGCCGTTCAGGACACCGCATTCGAAGCCGGTCGGCAAGATGTCGCTCAGCATGACAAGCGCTTCCTCGTCGGCGTTGGCCGGAACAGGATAAAGGCTGGTGTCGGCGTGCGGGGTGCGCACATACTCGGCCTGTGTCCCGTCGATTTCGTTGCCAAGAATCCAGCCGCCGGTGGTGCAGTGGGAATACAGACCTCGACGGCAGTATTCGCATTTGCCGCAAGACGAAATGCAGGAGATGAGGACATGGTCTCCCGGTTTGAAAGTGGTGACACCAGCGCCGACGGAATCGATGATGCCGACGCCTTCATGCCCGAGGATCCGACCGGGCGCACAACTCGGCACATCACCCTTCAGAATATGCAGGTCCGTGCCGCAGATGGTTGTTTTCACCATTTTGACGATGGCATCTCCCGCGGACTGTATTTCTGGCTTGGGACGATCTTCGAGCGTTTTTTGCCCGGGTCCATGGTAGACAAGCGCTTTCATGGAAATGGTCCTATCCAGTCGGTGATTCAAGTTCATTCAAACTCCGGCCGCCGCGCCCCACATTGATTTCGATCAAGGCTGATCAGGACTTGTAGCGTCAGGCCGTAAATGTCGCGTAATGGCAGCGTGCCAGCCCACGGGCCGATGGTAGTCCGCCCCTTGATACCGATCAAACCGCTCCGGTGCATTTCATGATGCAGATGTTCTGGCGGGTTTCAGATCGAAGCCTGTTCGTCTTGGCCATTTTGGCAGGTGTGCTGTTTCTGTGCTTTCGCGGCCTGCATAGTGTCCTTGAAAATGCAACGCTGGTCCACCGGCGTGGTTATCTCGGAGTTGCGCGAATTACGAGGAGCCGTTGTCATGGGAAATCCGGCTTCCAGAGAAGTTCCTTCCGACGAAGGGATTTTGTTCCCGTCTCTTCGCAGGCAGATGGTTGAGGATCATATCGCCGCGCGGGGCGTGCGCGACGAGCTGGTGCTTGATGCCATGCGCAACGTGCCGCGCGAACTGTTTGTGCCGGAGAGGCTTCGTGAATTCGCCTACGAGGACGCGCCGCTTCCTATTGCCGGAGAGCAAACGATTTCCCAACCCTACATCGTTGCCTTCATGGTTGAAGCTTTGCTGCTGAAGGGTGATGAGAAGGTTCTCGAAATCGGCGCCGGCTCAGGCTACGCCGCTGCGGTGTTGTCGGAAATCGCGGCCGACGTCTACACCGTGGAGCGGCTGGGCCCGCTTGCGGAGAAAGCGGCCGCCTTACTCGCCGAACTCGGTTACGACAATGTCCATGTTCTGCACGGCGACGGCACAAAGGGGTGGCCTGAACACGCGCCCTATGATGCGATCGTCGTGGCGGCCGGCGGCCCGCAGGTTCCGGAAGCCCTCAAGCAGCAGCTGAAAATTGGTGGTCGGCTGGTGATCCCGATCGGCGCTGACGTCCGTAGTCAGGAATTGGTGCGCGTCACCCGGATTTCCACGGATGAGTATCGGAGTGAAGACATTGCCGACGTGCGCTTCGTTCCGCTGATCGGAGAAGAGGGATGGGCAACTGCGAGAGGAGGCGGGAAACCGCGCGGCAAACTGCATCCGGTCCGTTCGGACGAGGAGACCCTGATTCGTGATCTTGCGGATGCTGCTGAATCGTTTTCATCGATCGAGACGGCCGACCTCAATCCGCTGATGAACCGGATCGGTTCGGCACGTATCGTCCTTTTGGGCGAGGCGACCCACGGCACCTCGGAATTCTATCGGATGCGCGAGCGCATCACGCGCGATCTCATCATCAAGAAGGGCTTTCGCTTTTTCGCCATCGAGGCCGATTGGCCGGATGCCGCGCGCGTCGATCACTATGTGCGGCACTTTCAATATCCGCCGTCGGAGTGGACCGCGTTCGCCCGGTTCCCGACGTGGATGTGGCGAAACGCCGAGGTTCACGACTTCGTGAGCTGGCTCCGCAAGCATAACGGCACGGTCGAGCGCGGCGAGCGCGTCGCGTTTCATGGCCTCGATCTCTACAGCCTTTATGACTCGATCCGATCGGTCCTGAACTATCTCGATGAGGTTGACCCGGATTCCGCGCGGGTGGCTCGCGAACGCTACGGTTGCCTGACGCCATGGCAGCGCGATCCGGCAACCTACGGCCATGCGGCGTTGACCGGGTCCTATCCGGCGTGCGAGTCGCATGTGGTACGGGCGTTGACCGACCTTCTGGCGAAACGTCAGGCTTATGCCGAGCATGACGGTGAACGGTTTCTCGATGCCGAACAGAATGCGCGCCTCGTCGCCAACGCCGAGCGCTACTATCGCATCATGTATTACGGTTCGCGGGCATCATGGAATCTGCGCGACAGCCATATGTTTGCGACGCTGAAGAATCTGCTCGCGTTTCACGGTCGGGGCAGCAAGGCGATCGTATGGGCCCATAACTCCCACGTCGGCAACGCCGAGGCGACCGAAATGGCGACGCGGGGTGAGCACAATCTGGGTCAGCTCTGCCGGCAGGAATTTGGCGCGCAGGCTTATCTGGTCGGGTTCGGCACCCACAGCGGAACGGTTGCCGCGGCATCGGAATGGGACGGGCCGATGGAGATCAAGACCGTGCGGCCGGCGCTTCCCAAGAGTTACGAGCGGTTGTGTCACGCGACCGGCCGCGCGCGCTTCCTGCTTGGCCTGCGCGGTCGCGACGACCTGTGCGGGTCATCCGGTCTTGGCAAGGAGCGTCTCGAACGGGCGATCGGCGTCATCTACCGGCCGGAAACGGAACGCGCGAGTCATTACTTCCGAGCCAGTCTGCCGCAGCAGTTCGATGAATATATCTGGTTCGATCATACGCGCGCGGTGGCTCCGCTGGAGACGGCGATGATCCAGGGTCTTCCGGATACATATCCGTTCGGCTTGTGAAATCGCGTCGGCTCCCGACATATTGGAGAGAACGCAATTATCCGAGGAGCAGGTGACCATGTTCAGGATTCCCCGCAATGCCCTGGTATTTGTCGGCGACGGCCGAAAGGCTCTGTTTCTGCGAAACGACGGCGACGCTTTGTCCCCCCATCTGAAGACAGAGAAAGTCTTTGAAGACATTAATCCGATGACTCACGAGCAGGGGAGAGATCGGCCGGGGCGGGTCGTCGAATCGTCGCAGCCCGGTCGCAAAAGCGCTGTCGAGCAGACGGATTGGCATGATTTACAGGAGCGACAGTTCGCGCTGACGGTCGCTGCAGCCATGGAGCGGATGATCCGAACGAGCAAGGCGAAGGCTCTCGTCATCGTTGCGCCGCCAAGAACGTTGGCCGACTTGCGAAACGCATTCCACCCCGAGGTGAAGACCTGCATTGTCGCCGAGATAAACAAGGACCTGACCAATCATCCGGTCGGGGACATCGCGAAGCATCTCATGAGTGATGCATCAGCCTGATCAAGGCCGCGAGAACCATGTCGCAGGGGGTTGATCTGGATCAAGCCGCCGGAGTCGGGATGTGGACGTGATAAATGGCCGTCGAAGTGAGGCTGTTATGTCCTATGCAACGCTATTGGTCTGGGTCGACATCGACCACGTATCGAGGCAGTTCGTTGGTGTCGCAGCAGGTGTGGCGGACAAATTCGCAGCGAATCTGCTCGGATTGTCGGCAGTTGCGATCGTTCCGCCTTTTGTCGCCGAGGGAGTTGTCATTGTCGATAACGCGACCGAATTCGATGTCGCAAAACTGAAGGCCAGCCTTGCGGAGGCTGGACACAAGGTTCAAGCCGCCGCCGGAAGTGGCCGCCGGTTCGAATGGCGATCAGTCATCGAAATTCCCACTCAAGCGCTGATCAGCGAGGCGCGCTGCGCCGACTTGATCGTGATCGAAAGTGGCAGATCCGCTGGCGATATGTATCGAAGCGTCGACGTTGGAGCCGCAATTCTTGGAGCCGGTCGTCCTTTCCTGGTGGTGCCCGCGGCGGTGAAATCTTTTGCCGCCGATCACGTCATGATCGGATGGAAAGATACGCGGGAGGCGCGGCGGGCGGTTCAGGATGCGTTACCGTTCCTTCATGAGGCCAAGCGCGTAACCGTCCTGGAAATATGCGAGAAGGATCAGATGGAAACAGCGCGCCGCCATGTTGACGATGTCGTTCGCTACCTCGCGCAGCACAGGATAAAGGCGGAGCGCCAGGTCGAAATGCAGGCTCGCGTCTCTCGTGCGGATCAGATCATCGGATGGGCAGATAATGAAGACGTCGATCTTCTGGTCACTGGTGCTTACGGCCATAGCCGGCTCAACGAATGGATGTTCGGCGGGATGACCCGCGATCTGCTCACGAGGAGTCCGATCTGCTGCCTGATGTCTCATTGAGGTGACGAGATGCGCGCGCATGGTTCTTCATTCCGGCAGAAAGTCTCCGAACCGGCATCGCCTCCGCGAAAGCGGCGTCCTCAGCCGCGAGAACAAGCGGACGAAGCGCCAAGCCTGATCGAGCAGGCCTGATCGAGAAGGAGCAGGTCGACGTCGAGCGTGAGAGTCCGATAGAGGATAATGACTCGGTCGAGCGCGGCGAGCCTCGCGACCGGTCGGGTCCGCCGCTGTTCGAAGATTGAAGGTCCGGTTTGGTCGTCGTCAGCGCGCCGTGAAACCCGCTTTCATCCCATCAAAGTAAAAGGACCAGCCGGCGACATGAGGCGGGATGCCGGTTGGGTGATCCGAAAGGCCGGTGCCCTCAAGCCTCCATGGCGGACAGCCGCTGTCGGTTGCGCAGTGCGATATGGCGAGCGTTCGAAAACATCAGGATGCCTTCATCGTTGAGTTGCGAGAGCGTCCGCGAGACAGTCTCGAGCGTCAGGCCGAGGTAGTCGCCAATATCGCGACGACACATCGGGAGCGCCATCATGCCGGCTCTGGCGAGCCTGCGGTCCATTTCCAGGAGAAATGTGGCAACGCGCTCCATCGCGGTCTTGCGGCCGAGCAGCAGCATGTGATCTTCGGCATGCCGGAGGTCGTTTGCTGTCAGCGTCCAGAGATTGCGGGCAACATGGGCGTTTGATGCCGCGGCCTTCTCAAGGCTGCGACGGGGCACCAGGCGCACGGTGGTGTCGACGATTGCTTCGGCGGTAAGCCTGTGCTCCGGGCCTGGATCGAGGCCGAAGACGTCGCCCGGCAGGTGGAATGCGCCGATCTGCCGCCGCCCGTCGCTCAGGAGCTTGTAGGTGCGCACAGCGCCGCGGATGATCTGGTAAAGGTATTCGGCAGGCTCGCCCTCGCCGTAGATTTCCTCATCCTTTCTGTAGGAAAATTCGCTTGCGATCACCCTTGAGGAATGGGCGATTGCGCTGAATTGATCGGCCGGTTCAGCCGCCATGACCCGCGGAATATCGAGATCCTTGGCTGTCGGAGCGGTGATTTTCTGGATGTGCATGTCGCCATCTCCTCGATGCGGGATGGCCCAGTTTACCGGATGTAGCGCGCCGGAATATTTCGGTCGATATCCTAAGGGCTCTTACGGAGGTGATGTTCCAGGACGCGGCGAGGGGCGCGGGTGCGCGCCGGTTTCGGCCGGGCTTCCGTCTCCTCGCAGCACGACGTAAATGGCCGGGATGACCAGAACGGTCAACGCCGTTGAGGACGCCAGTCCGAACAAGAGCGAAATCGCGAGCCCCTGAAAGATCGGGTCGGTGAGGATGACCGCCGCCCCGATCATCGCCGCGATCGCGGTCAAAAGGATCGGCTTGAAGCGGATTGCGCCCGCCTCCAGCAACACGTCGATCAGCGGCCGGTCGGGCCGGCGCGCATGGCGGATGAAGTCCACCAGCAGGATCGAGTTGCGCACGATGATGCCGGCCAGCGCGATGAAGCCGATCATCGAGGTCGCCGTGAACGGCGCGGCGAACAGCCAGTGGCCGAGCATGATGCCGATGAAGGTGAGCGGGATCGGCGTCAGGATCACCAGCGGCAGCTTGAACGAGCCGAACTGCGCGACGACGAGAACGTAGATACCGAGGATGGCCACCATGAAGGCCGCGCCCATGTCGCGGAAGGTCACCCACGTCACCTCCCATTCGCCGTCCCAAAGCAGAGTCGGACGCGTTTCGTCGTCCGGCTGACCGTGCAAGGCGATCACGGGCTTAGGCAGGCTGCCCCAGTCGATCCGGTCGATCGCATCACGCACCGCGAGCATGCCGTAGATCGGCGCTTCATAGGCGCCGGCGAGCTCCGCCAGCACCATCTCGGCGGGGCGGCCGTTGTGGCGGAAGATCGGCCAGGACGCCGGCTCATGGGTGACGCTGACGACATCGCCGAGTTCGACCACCCCGCGGCCGCCCGGCAGCGCGTTGGCTGGCACCGGCGTGGTCAGAGCGCGCGCATCCATCACGGCGGCCGCCTTGGGCAGCGCGAGGCGGATGGCGATCGGGTAGCGTCCGCCGCCGCGTTGCGAATAGCCGACCGTGGTGTCGCCATAAAGATAGCGAATGGTGTCGTACACGTCGGACTGCTCGACCTTGTAATATTCGAGGTTGTCCTGATTGATAGCGACGCGCACGCGCTGCGGGACGTTGTGGTAGCTGTCGTCGACATCGACGATAAAAGGAACGCTCTTGAACGCCGCGCGCACCTTGTCGGCCACCGCGCGTCGGGTGTCGGGGTCGGGGCCGTAGATTTCGGCCAGCAGCGTGCCCAGCACCGGCGGGCCGGGCGGCGGCTCAACCACCTTGACGATCGTGCCCTGCGGGAGGTCGACGCCGCGCAGGCGCTCGCGCACCTCCAGCGCGATGGCGTGGCTCGCCCGTGCACGCGCTTCCTTCGTCACAAGGTTGATCGCGATATCGCCCTGCTCGGGACCCGCGCGCAGGTAATAATGCCGCACCAGACCGTTGAAATCGAACGGCGCGGCGGTGCCGGCATAGGTCTGGAACGAGACGATCTCCGGCACCGGGGCGAGCCGGTCGGCGATCGCTTGCAGCGCCCGGTCGGTGTCCTCGACCGACGACCCCTTCGGCAGGTCCAGCACGACCTGAAGATTGGCCTTGTTGTCGAACGGCAGCAGCTTCACCGTGACGTGTCTGGTGTAGAACAGCGCGAGCGAAGCCAGCGTCGCCGTCCCGACCACAGCCAGGAAAATCCACGCGCGCCGGCGCGACGCCAGAACAGGCTTCGCGACCGCGACGTAAAGCCGGCCGAGCCGCCCGCCGCCCGCCGGCTCATGGCCTTTGCCGGCAGTATTGTGATCGCGGCCGAGCTTCATCATCAACCACGGCGTCAGGATGACGGCGACGAAGAACGAGAACAGCATCGCGGCCGAGGCGTTGGCCGGGATCGGGCTCATATAGGGCCCCATCATGCCGGAGACGAACAGCATCGGCAGCAGCGCCGCCACCACCGTCAGCGTCGCGACGATGGTCGGATTGCCGACCTCGGCGACCGCATCGATCGCGGCCTGCGCGCGCGGGCGACTGTCGTGCATCGCCCAGTGGCGGGCGATGTTCTCGATCACCACGATGGCGTCGTCC
>JBIQHO010000159.1:0-8167 GCA_044508545.1 Bradyrhizobiaceae bacterium
AAATCAAAATCATAGAGCCCCGCTTCTGATTCCATCAGAAGCGGAAAGGCTCTAGTGTGGCGGTTCAGAAGTTCGCTCCCAGTGTCTCTGCGAGTCCGTCAAGCGAACTTCTGAACCCAAACCACACTACAATCAAAGTTGGTAGCATCCCTTTGATTCCGAAGTTCGCATCAAAGGTTGCTGCGAGGGTATGCGAACTTCGGAATCGGGACACTAGGACACGGCGACGATGGCCGACGAGAGCGACGATACCGAAAAGACAGAAGACCCGACGCAAAAACGTCTCGATGATGCGATCGAGCGCGGCGACGTCGTCAAGAGCCAGGAGGTCAATACCTGGTTCGTGATCGCCGGCGCGACGCTGGTGCTGTCGACCTTCGCGGGCTCGGTCGGCGGTGGATTCGAGATGCCGCTGCGCAACCTGATCGCCAATTCCTGGCAGATACGGACCGACGGCCCTGGTCTGCTGGCGCTGGCCGTGCAGATCGAATACGTGCTTGTCGCCGCGCTCGGCGTGCCGCTGCTGTTGCTGGTGCTGGCCGCCGTTGCCGGCAATATCGTTCAGCACCGTTTCGTCTGGTCGGGGGAGGCGCTGAAGCCGAAGCTCAGCAAGATTTCGATGGTCTCCGGCGCCAAGCGGATTTTCGGCAAGCAGGCGGCCGCGAACTTCGCCAAGGGACTTTTCAAGGTGCTGGCGCTCGGCGCGGTCATGACGGCGGTGCCCTGGCCGGAGCGCTCGCGGCTCGACGCCATGGTACGGCTCGATCCGAACGCCATCCTCGGCACCACCCGAACCCTGACGCTGCAATTGCTCGGCGCGGTGGTCGCGATGCTCGCGGTGGTCGCGATCGCAGACTACCTGCTTCAATACCGGCAGTGGTTCGAACGGCAGAAGATGTCGCTGCGGGAAATCAAGGACGAATTCAAGCAGTCGGAAGGCGATCCGCACATCAAGGCCCGGATCAGGCAGTTGCGGGCCGCGCGCATGAAGAAGCGCATGATGGCTGCGGTGCCCAAGGCCTCGGTCATCATCACCAATCCGACCCACTATTCGGTCGCGTTGTCGTACGAGCGCGGCATGTCGGCGCCGGTCTGCGTGGCCAAGGGCGCGGACAACATCGCGCTCAGGATCAGGGAAATCGCCCGCGAGCATGACATCCCGATCGTCGAGAACGTGCCATTGGCCCGCGCGCTGTATGCCGCCGTCGAGGTCGACGACGAGATTCCGGTCGAGCACTATCACGCGGTCGCCGAAATCATCGGCTACGTCATGGGCCTGAAGCGCGGTTTTGCGCCGCGCCGCGCGTGATGCCGGCCGGCGGTGTCCGGAAAAAGAGTATCCCGGTGGGGAAATGGCGGGAAATGAGCCCATGAGGTGCTTGCGTTGCCGGGCCCGATTCAGGCACTCAGGACCCGACATACGCGCATTCCGCGCCCGCTGCGACAGGCCCCGCCGGATTCCATGACGTCCGATCCCGACATCGAGTCGCCGCAGGTTGCGCAGGAACCGGCGCGGCGGAGCGGCAGCATCCTGCTGGTGCTGCTGGTCGCGGGCGCAATCGTCGCGGCCGCCGTGGCGTTCATGACGCTCGGACGCGCTAACGCCCAGCCTTATATTCTGGCGCTGCTGGCGCTGCTGGCGACGGTCGGCCTGTTCACGCTGTTCGCATTTGCGGCCGGCATTGTCCGCTTCGCCGACCGCAGCGCGGACGATCCGCTGATGCGCCCGGTCGCCGATCACGCGTTTGACGGCATCGCCGTCACCGATGCCGGCGGGCACATCGTTTATGCCAACGCCGCCTATCTCACCCTGACGGGCGCCACCTCGATGCAGGATGTGCGGCCGGTGGAGCGCGTCTTCATCGGCAACCCCGACGTCTCCGAGGCGGTGTTCCGTCTGCTGAAGGCCGCGCGCCAAGGCAAGCGCCAGCAGGAAGAGGTGCGCGTCGCCGCCGCCGATGGCGCGCACGGCCGCTGGCTGCGGCTGCGGGTCCGACCGCTTGGCCTGGCCAAGCGGCAGTCCAGGCATGCCGTGTGGTCGATCGCCGACATCACCCGCGACCGCGAGCGGCAGGAAGACATCTTCCAGGAACTGCGCCATGCGATCGAATATCTCGATCATGCGCCGTGCGGTTTCTTCTCGGTCAATCCGTCCGGCGATCTCGCCTATGTCAACGCCACGCTCGCCAACTGGCTGGATTACGATCTCGCGGAGATCGGATCGGGTGGCCTGAAGCTCACCGACGTCGTCTCCGGCGACGGTGCGGCTTTGCTGACGTCGATCGCCGCCGCTCCGGGCGAGGTTCGGACCGAGGTTTTCGATGTCGACCTGCGGATGCGTAACGGCAAGACCATGCCGGTGCGGCTCTATCATAAGCTGGCGTTCGGCGCCGACGGCGTGCCCGGCCCTTCGCGGACGCTCGTGATCAGCCGCGCCCGCGACGAGCGCGTCGATCCGCAGCGCGCAGCCGAAGTCCGTTTCATGCGCTTCTTCGACCATACGCCGATGGCGATCGCCACCGTCGACAAGTCCGGCACTGTGAGCCGGGCCAATGCGCGGTTCGCGAAACTCGCGCAAAGCCTCGGTTCTGACGGTGCGGTAACCAAATCGATTCTCACTGCCGTCAACGAACGCGATCGCGGCCAGTTGAGCGCGGCCATCCAGGCGGCGGCTGAAGGGCAGGGCGATATTCCACCGGTCGAGGTGATGCTGGTGGGCGCGCGCGAGCGCTGGGGACAGTTTTTCGTCACCGCGGTGGAGGACGATGATCGCGACGCGGAGGCCGCGATCGTCTACGTGCTGGAGACGACCGAGCGGCGCACGCTGGAAAACCAGATCAATCAGTCGCAGAAGATGGAGTCGGTTGGCCAGCTCGCCGGCGGCATCGCGCACGATTTCAACAACGTGCTGTCCGCGATCATGATGGCGAACGATTTTCTGCTGAACGCGCACAAGCCGACCGATCCGTCGTTCCAGGACATCATGCAGATCAAGCAGAACGCCAACCGCGCCGCCGCGCTGGTGCGGCAGCTGCTGGCGTTCTCGCGGCGGCAGACGTTGCAGCCGAAGGTGCTCGATCTCGGCGATACCCTGAGCGACATCGGCATGCTGCTCAAGCGCCTGATCGGCGAGAAGGTCACGTTCCCCGGGGTCGTGCACGGGCGCGACCTGTGGCCGGTCAAGGCCGACGTCTCGCAGTTCGAGCAGGTGATCGTCAACCTCGTGGTCAACGCACGCGACGCCATGCCGAACGGCGGCAAGCTCGCAATCCGCACCGCCAATGTTGCGGCGCCTGAGGTCGCGACGTTCGGCTACAAGGGAATGCCGGCCGCCGATTACGTGCTGGTCGAGATCAGCGACACCGGCACCGGCATTCCACCTGACATCGTCGATAAAATCTTCGAGCCGTTTTTTTCGACCAAGGAGGTCGGCAAGGGCACCGGGCTCGGGCTGTCGACGGTCTACGGCATCGTCAAGCAGACCGGCGGCTTCATCTACGTCGATTCCAAAGCGGGCGAGGGAACGACGTTCCGTATCTTCCTGCCGCGTCATCATCCCGAGACCGATGTCCGGCCTGAGGCTGTGGCCGGCGGCGCTCCGAAGGACTCGTCCGTTCCAGCCAAGCCTGTGTCCGGCGACCTGACCGGGCAGGGCACCATCCTGCTGGTCGAGGACGAAGACGGCCTTCGCTCGCTGAACGCGCGCGGCCTGCGCTCGCGCGGTTACAGCGTCATCGAGGCGGCCAACGGCATCGAGGCGCTGGAAGCGTTCGACGAGAAGAACGGCGCCATCGATCTCGTCGTCTCCGACGTCGTGATGCCGGAAATGGATGGACCCGCGCTATTGCGCGAGATGCGCAAGCGCAACCCCGATCTCAAGATCATCTTCGTGTCGGGCTATGCGGAAGAAGCGTTCGACAAGAGCCTGCCGGAGAATGAGCAGTTCGCCTTCCTCGCAAAACCCTTTGCGCTCAGCGCGCTGGTCGCCAAGGTCAAGGAGACGATGGCGCTGTCATGAGCGGTTCGCGCAGGACCGGTTCGTCCTGCTGATTGGCTAGTTTCAAAAAATAAGAGCTGCCTATCCGCCCGATCCGTCGCGGTCGGTTCCGCGCCGGAGGGCCGTGGCTGCGCCTGGCTGTGCGACGCCGGGACGTTCGTGCGTCGGTGCCGCCCGGACGCGATGGCGTTCGTCATTATAGAGTGTCGGACGATATTTGGCCCGCGCTTCCGTCATCGTCGCCCCGCGCCAGGCCGCCAGCATGATCCGCGCGGAACGCTCGTCGAGCAGGTCGTAGAGCCGCGACAGCCGGTACACTGCGTTGACGGACGTGCCGATGGCCGGATCGAGAAACAGCAGGATTTGCTGGTAGATTTTCGAGGGCATGCCGAGGGCCTTGGCGGCGCAGGCGAGCGGCTCGCCGCCGGGATCCTTCACCACCCGTTCGGCGATCCGGGCGGGAAGGATCAGCGTCTCACCGAGTTCGGTGGTGAAGTTGTCGACGTCGGATGCGAACGCAGCCATATGGAGGGTCTCGATTGCGCGTGCCGCCCGCGACGGATGGACCCGCGGCGATGGCCGCAGCGGCGCTGTCGCCAGATCTTGCAGGATCAAGGCACGATCCCTGGCGTTCGCGGCGAAGAACATCTGGCTGATTTCGGAACCTTCGCGCGGCTCCATCGACAGCGTTGCGGTTACCCGGGGTTTCGTCTCCGCAGCCGGCGCGGAGGTCGGCGGGGAGGGCGGGGCGGTTTTGGGGCGCGGCTGGGCGGCCGCATGAAGCCTCAGCTTGCTCATGATCGCCGCCGGCGTCCGTGGATAGATCGACAGGCGGGCGCGCACCGCGGCACGGGTGGCGTCGTCGACCTGATCGATCAGGCGCGAGGTGAGTTCGACGAAGTGTTTCTCCTCCTCGGCGGAATGCGTGGCGGTCTGCACGTAGAGGTCGGTCAGCACTCGCAGCAGGGTCGGACGGATGTCGACGCCCTCCCTGCGGGACAGCGTCAACAACCCGTCGAAGCCGGGAAACATCTGAAGTGGGGTCATGTCGGCGCAGGCTTGCTGGTAACAACTCGCCTCAATCTAGCGAGCCGGCTTTAACAGGCCGTTAACCATGGCCGGTTCTAAATCCCGCCGCGGCGCTGCCGAAAATCGGTTGGCGGCCGGGCGAGGAGAGACTGGGCATGGGCACCGTTATTGCGTTTCCGGCTGATGCGGCTTCGCGATCGGGATCAACGATGGATCGCTCCGCGGATCGCACGATGGGTACCATTGTGATCCTGCCGGTTATCCGCATCGACCGCGAAAGCGAGGAAACAGGCGGTGGGCGTGGTCCCGAGGAGGGCGCGGCCCCCGGGCGCCGCCGCCGCCGCCGCGCACGATCCTGATTTTACGGATAGACGAGATGCCGGGGAATCCGACGCCAGCAGGTTCAATGCTCCCGCGCACCGCGCCGATGATTTTGGTGGTTCTTTTTGGCGTCACGCTGGCCGGATGCAGCGGCGGCGATTTCGGCCGCGTCCGTCAGGATGTCCGCAATGACGACATGCATCGCTGGATGGGCGCGGAAGCGACCGGCAGCATCGGCCGGCCGTCGTCGCGATTTCAACTCACCGAGCCAGAGCGGATGTTGCGCGACCTCGCCTATCCCCTGGTCGAGCCGCCGCTTTCGCGGCCGGCCTGGAAAAGTGTGTTCGGCAATTATGAGCCGTTTGCCCCGCCGTGGCGGCAGAAGCCTGCATTCGACCGCAGCGCCTACGGCCGTCAGTTGATCGACGAGCCGCACCGATCTCATGCCTCGCGCTACGCGCAACTGATGGACGACGTCCGTAACGACATTACGCGCTTCGATCCGTTCTTCAACACCGCGCGGCAAGTCTTTGATCTCGATGGCAAACGTAACGCCAGCCTGAAGTTCGTGCCGGACCTGTCGCCGCGTGAGCGCACGGACGCCGTCGCGCGCATGGAAGAGAACACCCTGATCGTGCAGTGGGTGCAGCAGTGCCTGGAGCAGCGGGTCGCTTCCTATCGCTGGGCGCTCGAGCGTCTGGTTATTCATGCGCCGGATGGCGTGGCCGCCGATGCCGACCGCCTGATCGGACAGCTCGCGGCGCTGGCCGCAAATCCCCCGGTCACCGCGACGCCCGTGGTCGGCCGCGCCCTGCGCACGCGGGGATAGATCTGGTCCCGTCATGCGCGGGCACCGCTCTTCGTTAAACGGCGTTGCTTTCGCTCGCCCATAGCCATTCGAAAAATCGCGTCGCTTTCGCTCGCCTATGGCCGTTCGAAGAACGGCGTCGCTTTCTCACCTATGATCCCGCGCATGAGACTCGTCGCTTATCGTTTTGTTTGGGCGTGATCTTTTCCGAAAACCGGTTTTCATTTTCGCGATCATGCTCTGGCGTCCTTCCGCTTCTGATAGAATCAGAAGTGACGGCTCTATAATTTTGATTTGGCGTGTTTTCTTCGCGCGAACCCCCTTCGCTCGAAAACGCTATAGAGCATGAAACGATCGAGCGACCGTGCCGCCTACCGTTTCGCTTCAGGCTTCACCATGGGTGGTTCGGTTTGCAGCCGGCACGTTGCGGCGGCGAGCGAGGCTTTCGCCTGCTCCATCATGCCGGGCTCCGGCGCCAGGGCCTTCAGGACGATCAGCCCTGTCGTCGAGGGTGAATCGATGATCAGCCGGTCCGCGGCCGTGACGTCTTCCTCCTCGGGCAGTTCGGCATGCTGGGCTTCGGTCATCAGGTTGAGTTCGATCACCTTGCGTCCGGCGGAACGATCGTTGATGGCGTAATAGGCGACGTCGCCGCGGGTATAGAACGACACCGACGTGTAGGCCTGGCTCACCGGCACCGTCAGTTTGATCGATCCGCCGGACAGGTCGTAGCGGCAGACCGCAATGGCGAAGGCCGGGTCCATGAACGGCATCGGCGAAACGCCGGGATCGGCCGGGGGCAGGGGGGTCACCGCGTTCACCGTGGTCATCGCCGTCAGCCGCGAATAGGCGTCCTGCGAGGCGATCCGCGGCAGCGCCAGCACGCTGACCAGATGCACGACTCCGCCGAGCAGGACGCCGCCGACGATCGCAAACATGAGGCGGATCATGAGCACTTACCGGTTGCAACAGAAGGCATCGGCGCGTCGCGCTGGGTTCGCGTCGCGACCCCGACAGGCGTGTCGTAGAGGCGCAGCATCAGCACGTAGCGCTCGATGCCGCCGGTCGGCAGCCAGTTGCCGGCGCGGGCCCGCGACGCCACGCCCACCGTGAACGAGCCATCGGAATTCCGCACGATCTCCTCGCTGGTGAAGCCGTAGCGTTGCAGCGAATTGGCCACCAGGCGGCCCTTGCGATCATAAAGCGTCAGCGTCCAGAACCGAGCCGGCGGAGTCACGCCGCTGACGATGACGTCGCAGCGGCCATCGAGCGGTCGCTTGTCGTCGGAGGTGGTCGCCAGGAACGCGATGCCGTCGCCGGTCCCGATCGGCAGTTCGCCGCTGCGCGCAATCGCGGCGCGCGAATAGGGATCAATGTCGGCCGATCCGCTCCTTGGCCTTGCAGTCCACGCGCCGATGGTCAGTGTGCCCAGATCGGTGCCGCGCGTCGCGGTGATCCAGGTGGCGCCGAGGCCGACCGCGATGGCGAGCAGCAGCGCCACCAGGATGAGGATGATCAGCCGCACGGGTCGGCGCTCCGGTTTTCGAAGTCCGCAAGGATCGTTCAACTCCTTTGATGCGAACCGCAGAATCAAAGGAGCGTAATGATATTAGGCTTCCGGTCCGGTTTCGAGTTGAAGTTCCGTGTTGAAGCTCTTGGAGCCTTTTCCGACTCGTGGAAATCAGGGGCGGGGCTTCCTATTCAACGTGTTGTCTGCACGCCGACCGGTCCGTCCCCGGGTCAAACTCGCGGGACATGCTTCGCTCGAAAACGTGGGCCATGGATAACGATGGGACATGGATCATGCGTCAGTTCTTGCGTGGCGTTGGCACCACCCGGTCACCGGATGCCGCGGCTGCGAAGCTTTCGGGGAAAGCGGCGGCACCCGATGAAGCAGGATGGGGCGCGTCGGAGGGAGCCGCCGAGGTTTTTCCGATGGTCTTGCCGGCTTCATCCAGCAGCTTTTCCACGCGTACCAGGATCTCCGCGCCGCGCTTGGTCAGGATAGGCGG
>JBIQHO010000160.1:0-4361 GCA_044508545.1 Bradyrhizobiaceae bacterium
CGGCGCTCGCCATGATCAAGCGGCTCGGTCTTAACGGCCGCGAGGAGCAGCTTGTGGGCGAGTTGTCCGGCGGCTGGAAGCAGCGCCTCGCGCTCGGCGCCTGCACGCTGCCGAACCCCCAGCTCCTCCTGCTCGACGAGCCGACCGCCGGCGTCGATCCCAAGGCGCGACGCGAGTTCTGGAACGAGATTCATGCGCTGGCCGCGGATGGCCTGACGGTGCTGGTCTCGACGCACTACATGGACGAGGCCGAACGCTGTCACGAGATCGCCTACATCGCCTACGGCCACCTGCTTGTTCATGGGACGGTGGATGAGGTCATCGCGAAATCGGCGCTGACCACCTACACGGTCACGGGCGGCGATATCAACGAACTGTCGGCCGAGCTTGCAGGCAAGCCGGGCATCGACATGGCCGCGCCGTTCGGCACCAGCCTGCACGTTTCCGGCCGTGACAAGGCCGCGCTCGAAGCCACGATCGGGCCGTATCGCGGCCGCGGCGATCTGCACTGGCAGCAGAGCGAGCCGTCGCTGGAAGACGTCTTCATCGAACTCATGAGCCGCTCCAGGGACAATTTCCAATGAGCGCCATGGACGACCATTCTGCTGAAAGGGAGATGCCGTTCGGTTTCTGGCGGCGCAGCTACGCCATGCTGGTGAAGGAGTTCATCCAGCTTCGGCGCGACCGGATATCATTTGCGATGATCGTGATGATTCCGGTGATGCAGCTTCTGCTGTTCGGCTATGCCATCAACACCACGCCGCGCCATCTGCCTACCGCGGTTCTGATTCAGGAGGACAGCGATCTCGCGCGCTCGATTCTAAAAGCGCTGGAGAACACGGCTTATTTCCGCTTCACGCAGGAGGTGCACGACGTCGACACCTTCAACAATCTCCTGAAGTCGGGCAAGGTGCTGTTCGGGGTCGAGATTCCGCGCGGTTTTGAGCGTGGCGTACGGCGCGGTGACCGCCCGGCGCTGCTGGTTGCCGCCGATGCCACCGATCCCGTCGCCGCCGGCTCCGCATTGGGTGCGCTCGGCCCGATCGTGCAGACCGCGCTCGCGCACGATCTGTTCATCGGCAGTCCACCCGATCCGCCATTCGAAATCCGTGCGCATGCGCGTTACAACCCCGCGGCGTCCTCGCGGCTGAACATCGTGCCCGGGCTTGTCGGCACCATCCTCACCATGACCATGCTGATCTTCACGGCCTTGTCGGTCACGCGCGAGATCGAACGGGGCACCATGGAAAGCCTGCTGTCGATGCCGATCACTCCGGTCGAGGTGATGATCGGCAAGATCCTGCCCTACGTGCTGGTGGGATTCATCCAGGCGTCGCTGATCATCGGCATCGGGGCGCTGCTGTTCGGCGTTCCCATCGAGGGAAGCCTGACGCTGCTGGCCTTGCTGTCGACGCTGTTCATCACGACCAATCTTGCCGTTGGATACACGTTCTCGACCATCGTGCAGAACCAGCTTCAGGCCATGCAGATGTCGATGATGTTCTTCCTGCCGAGCATCCTGCTGTCCGGCTTCATGTTTCCGTTCGCCGGCATGCCGGTCTGGGCGCAGTATATCGGTGAAGGACTGCCGCTGACGCATTATATCCGGATCGTCCGCGCCATCATGCTGAAGGGAGCGACGCTGCAAAACCTGCAGTACGACACGCTCGCATTGCTGGCGCTGATGCTGGTGGCCATGGTGATCGCGGTGACGCGATTCCGCCGCACGCTGGATTAGAGCATGATTCCGAAAAGTGGAAACCGGTTTTCGGAATCATGCTCAATCAAAAAGAAAAGATGAGTGACGAGTCTGATTCAACGCAGTTGGAACAGCCTCTGGAGGAGGTGCGGGACGGCTTTGTCGGAGCCTCACCGGCGGAGCAGAACGCCGATCCGGCCGTAAACGCCGCTTCGGTCGAAGCTGTCCTCGAGGAAGCCGGCGCCGACCGACCATTCCGCCGGTCCGGTCTTGAAACCGGTGAGATGCGCGCCGATCCGGTACTGGGTGGAATACTCATCGGCGGATGCGGAAATTTCAGGCCCGATCCAGAATCGATCGAGCAGGCGCCAGCCTGCCGCGGCGCGAGCGCTGTATCCCGATCCGATCGTCGTGGCCGAGGCGGCCGCCGCCACCATTATCGCGGGCATCGGCTCCCACCATAACTCGGTCGCGATGCGAGCGCCGAAGTGGCTGCCGCGCAGCTTGTCGGTCGGGATGTCAGGCTTCAAGGCATGGCTTTCGACGGCCGGTCCGGCGAATATCTTGATCTCGACATTGCCGCGCTTGAAGCGCCATCCCGGCAGGACCGACGCGCGGAAGATGTTGGTGGTGAAGCGCTGCGCAGGCGTATCGTAGCGCTCGAAATCGTCGGACATGAACAGGCGGACGAGGAAGCCGTCATTATTCAGGCCACCTTGCGGCGCCAGCAGCATCCCCGCATAGCCGGCCTGGCCGTTGCGCCAGAGATCGACACCGCTGAAAAACAGGAAACGTTCGGGTTTTGAGCCACCGACGAGCGTATCGGCCAACGGCGGACCGGCTGCCGGCTGGGCCAATGACCGACCCATGGCCGCGCATGCCAGCACCGCGGCTAAAGTTGCTGCCCGCGACTTTTTCCAACGCATTGAGCCCCCGCAAGCCCAAACGCCCATCCGTGCAACTACTGATAGCAGGGGGCTGCGAGGGCGCGTAGGGGAACAATAAGCGAACTTCCACATGGCAAAGCTGCTTCCGAGGGAATCAGAAGCGGCTCCATGTTCTGGTTTGACGCGTTTCTTCACGCGCCCTGGTCGTCCATCCCGGTTCAGGCCCGAGGACCTGGTTCGTCCCGAAAACGCTTCAGGACGCCGTCGGCTCTTACATCCGGGGCGCAACCAGATTTTCGACCCTGGCGCCGGTGCGCTCGGTGATGACCTCGGCGATCCAGCGGCGGTGGCAATGCTGGTGATCGCGCTCATAGCAGAGGATGCACACCGGCCCGGCTTGCTTAACGAGCGCTGATAGTTCGTCCAATTCCTCGCGCGCCTGCGGTGTCCTCAGATGCGCCGTGTAGATGTCGCGCAGCATATCGAACTTGCCGCTCTGCCGGGCCAGCCGGCCCTGCTTCGGCGTCCCCAGTCCGCGCAGGTGGAGATAGCCGATGCCGCGGCCGTGGAGGTTCGTGGCGAGCTGGTTCTTTGAAAGGCCGGGACGGCGCGAGGATGTCACGGCGCGGACATCGACCAGCAGTTTGACGCCGGCGCGTTCCAGTTCGTCCAGCACCGCGCTTGCAGGCGTCTGCTCGTAGCCGATGGTGAAGAGCGGGCCTTCCGCCGTCATGTCGTATCTCCGTCACTTGACGCGTTCGATCAACTCCATGGCTCCTGCGGGTGCGCGTACCTTTCCTTCGTGGATCACATAGGCGAAGACGTCGCGCGGCGTTTTCTTCGGCTTGGCCGCGTCGATGCGGGGCAGGTCGTCCGGCTCGCTGCCTGCGGCCCACGTCCGAAACCGCTCGGCCCAGGCGTCGAGTTGTTTTGGAGGATAGCAGGTTGCGATATCGTCGCTTCCCTTTTGCAGGCGAGCATAGACGAAATCGGCCGCGACGTCGGCGATCGCCGGATATTTGCCGTGCTCGGCGAAAACCACGGGCACTTCGAATTGTCGCAGCAGGGCGATGAACGCGGGCGTGCAAAAGCTGTCGTGGCGGACTTCGACCACATGCCGCAGCGCGCGCCCTTCCAGCTTTCGCGGCAACAATTCCAGGAACCTGCCGAAATCGGCTTCGTCGTACGTCTTGGTCGGGGCGAACTGCCACAACACCGGTCCGAGACGGTCCCCAAGTTCCAGCACCCCGGAATCATAGAAGCGTTTCACCGAATCGCCGGCTTCGGCAAGCACCCGCCGATTGGTGGCGAAGCGTGGTCCCTTGACCGAGAACACGAATCCGTCCGGCACCTCGCGCGCCCATTTGCGGAAACTTTCCGGCTTCTGCGACCCGTAATATGTGCCGTTGATTTCGATGGAGGTGAGTTTCGAGGCGGCGTAGCCGAGTTCCTTCGTCTGCGCCAGCTTGTCCGGATAGAAAACGCCGCGCCACGGAGCGAAGGTCCAGCCTCCGATGCCAATGTAGATCCTGCCTGCCTTGCCTGCCATCTGACATGCCCTTGCGAATGTTGCGGCCGTACCTATCTCAATACCAACGGCGATGTCGAAGCCCGCTCCATCGCCGGAACGACCACGGGATAACTCGGCTGCGCCGGATGTACGCGCGCCCTGTTGTTCGTGGTCGTTGTCGTTCCGATCGTCGTTGTTCCGATCGTTGTCGTTCCGATCGTTGTCGTTCCGATCGTTGTCGTTCCGATCGTTGTCGTTCCGATCG
>JBIQHO010000160.1:4461-8114 GCA_044508545.1 Bradyrhizobiaceae bacterium
TTGGCATCTGGCCTGATTTCCATACATTTCCGGCTTTTGGAAGATTTCCGGCCTCCGCGCTGATTCGGTTGTCCGATGCCGGTCGCGTCGCTGCCAGTCGCCTTGGCATCCGCGACCGCCACGGATATAGCTGGCGCCATGAATGAAGCCATCAGGCCAGATTCGGTCGAACTGACAACCAGAGCGCCGCCCCAGCTTTCCGTCGTCGTGCCGACTTTCAACGAGCGCGACAACGTGGTTGCGCTATACCGCAAGCTGTCCTCCGCGCTGGTGGGAATCGCCTGGGAAGTCATCTATGTCGACGACAATTCCCCCGACGGCACCGCGGAGGCGGTGCGGAAACTGGCCGCGATCGACCCGCGTGTTCGCTGCATCAGGCGAATCGGGAGGCGTGGCCTGTCTGGCGCATGCATCGAGGGCATTCTGGCATCGAGCGCGCCGTGCGCCGCGGTGATGGATGCCGACCTTCAGCACGACGAAACCCGGTTGCCGAAGATGCTCGCGCTCCTGGAAAACGGCGCAGCCGACCTCGTCGTCGGCAGCCGCTACATCGAGGGCGGCAGCGCCGACAGCTTCGACAGGCAGCGCGCCGGCTTCAGCATGCTGGCGACCTCGCTCGCCAAGAAGCTGCTGCGCGTCGAGATCGCCGATCCCATGAGCGGTTTTTTCATGATCCGCCGCGACCGCTTCGAACGGCTCGCGCCGGAGCTTTCGACCCAGGGCTTCAAGATTCTGCTCGACGTGATCGCAACCGCGCGCGGCACATTGCGTATCACCGAAATCCCCTTCACCTTCGGTTCGCGGCTGCATGGCGAGAGCAAGCTGGATTCGATGGTCGCGCTGGACTTTCTCGGTCTCGTGCTGGCGAAGCTGACGAACGATGCGGTGTCGTTGCGGTTCCTGCTGTTCGCGCTGGTCGGATCGGTCGGCGTTGTCGTGCATTTCGTCGGCCTGTTCGTCGCGCTTGACGTGCTGCGATGGCCGTTTCCCCATTCGCAGGCATTCGGCGCGATTCTGGCGATGACCAGCAATTTCCTGCTCAACAATTTCCTGACCTATCGCGACCAGCGTTTGAAAGGACTCGGCGTCCTGCGCGGCCTGCTTGTTTTCTACCTCGTGTGCAGCGTCGGCCTGCTCGCCAATGTCGGCGTCGCGTTCTCGGTTTACGACCAGGAGCCGATCTGGTGGCTGGCAGGCGCGGCCGGGGCGCTGATGGGCGTGGTCTGGAACTACGCGGTGTCCAGCCTGTTCGTCTGGCGCAGACGATAGCACCGCGATGGCCGAGACGCGGAGCGTCCGCGCCGTTGTTCTCACGGTCCTCGCGCTGGTGGGACTGCGGCTTCTTCTGGCGGCGCTGACGCCGCTGACGTTCGACGAAGCCTATTACTGGACATGGTCCAAGCATCTGGCCGGCGGATATTACGATCACCCGCCGATGGTGGCGATCGTGATCCGCCTCGGCACCATGCTCGCCGGGGATACCGAATTCGGCGTTCGTCTCGTGTCGATTCTGCTGGCCTTGCCGATGAGTTTCGCGGTCTATCGCACGACCGTGCTGCTGTTCGACAGCACGAAGGCGGCGGCGTCGGCGACCGTTCTTCTCAACGTCACGATGATGGTCGCGGCCGGCACCGTGATCGTGACGCCGGACGCGCCGTTGATGGTGGCGTCGAGTTTCGTGCTGTTGTGTCTGGCTAAATTGCTCGTCACCGGACGCGGCGCGTGGTGGCTTGCGGTGGGCGCCACCGTCGGCGCTGCGCTGGTGTCGAAATACACCGCGCTGTTTTTCGGTCCGGTGATCCTGATCTGGCTGTTCGCCGTGCCGGAGTTGCGACGCTGGTTGCGCTCGCCATGGCTCTATCTCGGCGGGCTGGTCGCGCTCGCGATCTTTTCGCCGGTCATCAGGTGGAACGCCGATCATCACTGGGCCTCCTTCGCCAAGCAGTTCGGCCGCGCGCGGGTGGACCAGTTCACCCTGCGCTATATTGTCGAGGTGATCCCGGCGCAGGTCGTTTTCGCGACGCCGCCGGTGTTCGCTCTCGCCGCGATGGGGCTGTTTGCATTGTGGCGGTGTGAGGGGGGCACGCGAGCCGCACGGGTGCTGGTTGGCGCGACGGTCTGGACGCTGACGATCTATTTCGTCTGGCATTCGCTGCACAGCCGCGTCGAGGCCAACTGGTTCGCGCCGGTCTACCCGGCGCTGGCGATCGCGGCGGCGGTGGCTTGCGATATTACGCGCTGGGGGCCGCGTGGCCGGCATTTCGCCGATGCCTGCCGCCGCTGGGCGATCCCGGTCGGCGTCGCGATGCTGGTGGCGCTGGAGGTGCAGGTGAACACCGGCGTTCTTTCCGGCTATCGGCGCGATGCCTCCGTGCGCAGCGTCGGCGTCGGCTGGCGCGAGCTTGCCGCCGGGATCGAAGCGGTGCGCGTGAAAAGCGAGGCGCATTGCGTGCTCGCCCAGGGGTATGGCGTCACGAGCTGGCTTCGGTTCTATCTGCCGAAGGGCACGTGCGTGGCACAGCATTTCGAGCGCATCCGCTGGATCAACGCGCCGCCGCCGGCCGCGGACCAGCTCACGGGCAGGCTGCTTTACGTCGATGATGGATCGGACAACTGGCCGCCGGTCACGCAGTATTTCAATCACGTCGAGAAGGTCGCAACGCTCGAACGCAAGCGCGGGCCGCTGACGGTCGAAACATTCGGGATTGACGTGGTGGCGGACCCCAAGGGCAACGTGCTGGAGCCATTGCCTCGGGAACTCGATTAGCGCCCGCCGCGGCAAGGGTTTCCGCGCCGGGCCAGGAACCAGGCCGCCCGCGAGCCGTTGTCGCCGGATGATCCGCGGGACGGGTGCTGTTCCGCGGCCGAACGTCCTCCCGATACAAGGATTCAAGCCATGAAAAAAATTCTGATCGCCTTTGCGGCAGTCACCGCATTGACGGGGGCCGCATATGGCCAGTCTCTCGGCGAGAAGACCGGCGTCAACTCCGTGCTCGGGGTTGCGCCGTCCACGGCCGACTTCGTCAAGGAGGCTGCCACCAGTGACATGCTGGAAATCGAGGCGGCGAGAATCGCGCAGCAAAAAGGTAACGACGAGGAAAAGAAGTTCGCCGAACAAATGATCACGGATCACACCAAGACCTCGAACGAACTCAAAGCCATGGTGAAGGACGGCGAGGTGAAGGCGGAGTTGCCGACGATGCTCGACAGTTCCGCGCAAGGCAAGCTCGACAAGCTGAGGGCCGCGTCACCTCAGGACTTTGCCGCGATTTACGATCCGATGCAGGTGGATGCTCATGAAGATGCAGTGTCGCTGTTCGATCGCTATGCCAAGAGCGGCGACAATCCCAAGCTCAAGGACTGGGCTGGCCAAACGCTGCCGACGCTCAAGCATCACCTCTCGATGGCGCAGCAGATGAACGAACACCGCGGCTCTGCCACTGTCGGCAAGTCGACCAGGCCTTCGAACGGCATGGCCAAGTAACGGCATGGCCAAGTAACGGCATCGCTTCAGCGGTGTCTGGCCTGACGCGTAGTGTTGGTTGTGCAGGTGGCCGTCTCCGCGACGTTGAGCGCCGTTTACACAAGTGGTTTTGAGCCAAAGGAAAAAGGCCCGGCATGGACCGGGCCTTTTACATTTCTTAACCGACGCC
>JBIQHO010000161.1:0-8009 GCA_044508545.1 Bradyrhizobiaceae bacterium
TCGTCGCGCCCTCCACGCTGCTGCCGCCGGGCATCGAGCGCATGGGCGTCGAGGTCGCCCGCGACATGCGCGAAGGACTGGACGGCGCCGATATCGTGATGATGCTTCGGCTGCAGCGCGAACGGATGAGCGGCTCGTTCGTGCCGTCGAGTTCCGAGTATTTCCACTACTTCGGCCTCGACCAGAAAAAGCTCGCTTATGCAAAGCCCGACGCGCTGGTCATGCATCCGGGACCGATGAATCGCGGCGTCGAGATCGACTCCATCGTGGCCGACGGAGCCCAGTCGCTGATCCGCGAACAGGTGGAAATGGGGGTGGCGGTGCGGATGGCGGTGTTAGAGGCGCTGGCGAGGAACCTGCCGAATGCGTAAGGCCAGCCATCATTGTCCAAACGCACGGCGAACGTTATCGCGCCCTCTCCCCTTCGCCCTCTCCCGCAAGGAGAGAGGGCGCCGTCACGCCGGCTTCGACTCGTCGAGGGGAGCGCCCGATTCGCTGAGAGGGACGAGCGTGACGTCATGGTGAGGGACCGCCGCCCCGTTCTGCTCGCCAATGCCCGCATCGTCGATCCTGCGCGCGACCTCGACGCCCCCGGCGATGTGCTGATCACCGACGGCGTCGTTCGCGATGCGCGGCGCGGAATCGGCGCCGCCGGCGTGCCCGAGGGCACCGACATCATCAACTGCGCCGGCAAGATCGTCGCGCCCGGCCTCATCGACATGCGCGCTTTCGTCGGCGAACCCGGCGCCGGCCATCGCGAAACCTTTGCGTCCGCGAGTCGCGCCGCCGCCGCCGGCGGCATCACCACCATTGTCTGCCAGCCCGATACCTCGCCGGTGATCGACAATTCCGCGACCGTCGATTTCGTGCTTCGTCGCGCGCGGGATACCGCAATCGTCAACATTCATCCGATGGCGGCGCTGACCAAGGGGCTGGCCGGCAAGGAAATGACCGAGATCGGCCTGCTGAAGGCGGCTGGCGCGGTCGCCTTCACCGATGGCGCGCGAAGCGTGATGAACGCTCAGGTGATGCGCCGCGCCCTGACCTATGCCCGTGACTTCGACGCCCTGATCGTCCACCACACCGAGGACACCCATCTGGTCGGCGAAGGCGTCATGAACGAAGGCGAATTGTCCGCCCGCCTCGGACTCATGGGCATTCCGGCGGCCGCGGAGGCGATCGTGCTGGAGCGCGACATGCGGCTCGTGGCGTTGACCCGCGGACGCTACCACGCGGCGTCGCTGAGCTGCGCGGAATCCCTCGACATCCTCACTCGCGCGCGAGACGCCGGACTTCCCGTCACCGCATCAGCTTCGATCAATCACCTGACGTTGAACGAAAATGATATCGGCCCGTACCGCACGTTTCTGAAACTGTCGCCGCCGCTGCGCAGCGAGGACGACCGCCGCGCGCTGATCGCAGCGCTGGCCTCGGGCCTGATCGACGTCGTGATGTCCGATCACAATCCACAAGACGTGGAAACCAAGCGGCTGCCATTCGCGGAGGCCGCGGCGGGCGCGATCGGCTTGGAGACCATGCTGACGGCAGCGTTGCGGCTCGTGCACAATTCGGAACTGGACTTCAAGACGCTGATCCGTGCGATGTCGACGCGGCCGGCGGAGTTGCTCGGCCTGCCGGGCGGCTCGTTGCGTCCGGGCGCTCCGGCCGATGTGATCGTGATCGATCCGGACGTCCCGTGGATCCTCGATCCCGCCGACCTCAAATCGCAATGCAAGAATACGCCGTTCGACGAATCCCGCTTCTCGGGCCGGGTCGTCCGGACGATCGTCGGCGGGCGCACGGTTTTCGAACACGTCTGACGCTGTTCGCGTTTCGAATGAAGAACATCCGCTCGCCTGGAGAAATCAGAGGTACATCAAAAACATGGACCCCTCGCTTCCGACGCTGTCAGAAGGAGAAGGCGCTCTTGGCTGCGACTTGCAAAAATCATTGCCTGCTCAAGCCGTTATGGTCGAATTTCGATGCTCCGGACGATCTGAAATATCTGCCGTGGCGCGCCCGGGCTGATCTATGGTTTACATCTGCGGCATTGACGCCCGGAGTTCCTTTGCGATGTTTCCCAACGGCCTGATTGCCTTAGTTTTCGGCTATCTGCTCGGCTCGATTCCATTTGGAATGATCCTGACGCGGATCGCAGGCACGCAGGACCTGCGTTCGATCGGCTCGGGCAATATCGGGGCGACCAATGTGCTGCGGACCGGACGCAAGAGCCTCGCGGCGGCGACGCTCATCGGCGACCTGCTCAAGGGTACGGTAGCGGTCGTCATCGCATCACTTGTATCCGGACCGGGAGCCGCGATGGCTGCGGCGCTGGGCGCGTTCCTCGGCCACCTGTTTCCGGTGTGGCTCAAATTCCGCGGCGGCAAGGGCGTCGCCACCTATATCGGCGTGCTGCTCGGCCTGTTCTGGCCGGCTGCGCTCGCGTTCTGCGCGATCTGGCTGCTCGTCGCGTTCACGACGCGCTACTCGTCGCTGTCGGCGCTGCTTGCCAGCCTCGCCACGCCGCTCATGCTGTGGGGACTGGGACACCCGCAATTCGCGCTGCTGTTCACGGTGCTGACGGTGCTGCTCTGGTTCAAGCATCGGGAGAACATCAGCCGTCTCATCGCTGGCAGCGAAGGCAAAATCGGCGCGAAGGCGTAGACTTGCAGACACCAGCTATCGCGGGGTGATGCTGGTAATGTTGCCCTCAAGGTCAACGGTGAAGGTCAGGCCCAACGCGGTGAATTGACCACCGCGAGCGTCGATGACATCGGGATTGTTGACTGGCGTCCACTTCATGCCGCCGCTGACGACATTGATTTCCTCGAGATCGAGTTTGCGAATGCTGTTGTCCATGATCGTCTCCATTATTGGGTCGACGACTCCCGTCGACGCAGCACAGGCATAATGCGATGCGCCGCCCGTGGCCGTGAGGCACCTCACATTGCCGGGCTGGTCTCGTCCCATGAATCTGAGATAACGATGACTGCATCCATGGGTTGTCCCCGCAGCCAAGTTGGGCAAATGTTCCAGCGGCTCGAGGGCAGACGTGGACATCGCGAACTCAGACAGGCGACTGAACGAAGCGCAGCGGCTCGACTGGCTGCGGCTGATACGCTCCGAAAACGTCGGGCCGCGGACCTTTCGCTCGCTCGTGAATCATTTCGGCAGCGCCCGTGAGGCGCTGAACCGCCTGCCCGATCTGGCGCGACGCGGCGGCGCGGCGCGCCCGGCTCGGCTATGCGGCGAAGCCGAGGCACGGGACGAGTTGGCCGCTGCCCGGCGGATCGGCGTCAGCCTGCTGGCCCCGGGCGAGAGCGGTTATCCGCCACACCTTACAACCATCGATGACGCGCCGCCGCTGCTCGGCGTGCGCGGCAACCTCGCTGTCATGGCGCGCCCGATGATTGCGATCGTCGGCTCGCGCAATGCGTCCGGCGCCGGTCACAAGTTCGCGCAGGTGCTGGCGCACGATCTCGGCGACGCCGGTTTCGTCATCGCATCGGGACTGGCGCGCGGCATCGATCAGGCGGCGCATCGCGCAAGCCTGGCCAGCGGCACCGTCGCGGTGCTGGCCGGCGGCCATGACCGCATCTATCCGTCCGAGCACGAGGAACTGCTTGCGGCGATATTGAAAGACGGCGGCGCGATTTCTGAAATGCCGATGGGGCATGTGCCGCGCGCCCGCGATTTCCCGCGACGCAACCGCCTGATCTCAGGCGTCGCCCTCGGCGTTGTCGTGATCGAGGCGGCGCATCGCTCGGGCTCGCTGATCACGGCCCGTATCGCCGCCGAGCAAGGCCGCGAGGTCTTCGCCGTGCCGGGTTCGCCGCTCGATCCCCGCGCCGCCGGCACCAACGATCTCATCAAGCAGGGCGCGACGCTGATCACCGAGGCGTCCGATGTCATCAACGCCGTGCGGCCGACCATGAGACGACCGATCGACCTGCCCGCGGAGGAACCGGATTACGAGGGCCCCGGAACCGAAGAGCCAGTAGCGAGCGACCGCGCGCGCATCACAGGTCTGCTCGGCCCGATGCCGATCGGGCTCGACGATCTGATCCGGATGACGGATGCCTCGCCGGCGATCGTGCGCACCGTTCTGCTTGAACTGGAACTGGCCGGGCGGCTGGAGCGTCACGGCGGCGGGCTCGTCTCGCTGACCTGACGGCGACCGAGACGTCTCGAGCGAGCGATCGCTCTATTCCGAATCCGGCCCAGACGATCCACCGGAAACCGGCGGCGCATCGGACGAGGCAGCCGGTGGGGATAGCTCCTTCGACGCCGTCGGCTTTGCAGGTTCAGCCGAGGTCGACGGCGACGGTTCGGCCGCAGAGCCAGCGGGAGACGGCGCCGGCGTCGGGGTTGCAGCTTCGGATGGCGGCTTCACGTTGCCCTCGCCGACCTTCGGCGCCGGCGTCACCGCCGGAACGGGATCGGCGCGCAGCGGAACCGTCTTCGGCTCGCCGGAACTTGTAGCCTCGACCGGCGTGCCGGTATCGGACGCGCCCGCTCCGGACTTAGTCGTCTCGGACTTAGTCGTCTCGGACTTGGCCGGCTCGGAATTGGCCGGCTCGGGCGTGGCGGCTTCGGATTTGCCCGCGTCGGATTTGCTGGTTTCGGCCGCAGCGCCGCTCTCGGAATTGGTCCGAGCGGGATTGGACGCGTCCGGCTTGACGGCGTTGGTCCTGCCCGCCTGCTCCGGGCCGGCTTTTTCGTCGGCCGCCTGATCGTTTGGAGTTGCCGCTTTTGGCCTTTCGGTTTTGGACGATGCGTCTCCGGCCGTCTCTCCCCTGGCGGATCCAGCATCGGATGGTGCGCTCTTCGCCGTTTCCGGCTGCTCGGCGGCGCCGGCCTTGGGCGACTCCTCCGGCGCCTGCTTGCCGCGCTTGCCCAGCTTTTTCCTGGTTGCGGGTTTGCTCGCTTCCCTGGCTACGGAATCCTCCGCAGCCGGATGCGCGGCCTCCGGATTCTCGGTCTCCGGTCGTGCATGGCGGCCGTGGTGCCGGCTCCTGCGGCCGCGCGATTCATCCTGCGCGGACATATCCGCGTCCGGCCGCTCCGCTTCGCGGGACGGCTTCCTGCCCTGACGCCCGGCCTGCCTCGGTTCGGATTCCGGTTTCAGATCGCCCGGATGCCGCCTGGGGGTCTCCGCCCTGTAGCGCTCGTCGGTCGCTCCGTTGGAGATCAGATAGGCGCTGAGCATTCGGGCCATGTCGGGGCCGGTGGTATAATGCTGGCGCAGGAAACCCGGCAGCGATCCGGGCGCCACCGTCCTGAGCAATCCGCGAGCGCCTCTGTGGCAAGCGGTGCAGTTCCCTGAAAAGATCTGGGCAGCCGACTTGCCCGCTTCGAGATTTTGCGCGCGTACGCGATCCGTCGCGAAACCGACGATCACGAGCATCGCCGTCGCCAGACTGAGCGCTCGGCTCAACATTCCATCCTCCGGGTGCGGAATCACCGCGACTGCGGCGGGCCCACCTTTTAGCCAATTACGTTGCGAATGGAAGCGCGCAGATAACGCAACCCCGTGATCACAATTCCGGGTATCCGCCCTGCGATGCGTGCATTGGTGGAACGGTTCCGTCGATACTATCGTTCTAGGGGAAACGGGATGTCATCCTCGGCCGACGGACGACCGGCGCATCCTTGCGATGATGGTGGTTTCGATGGACCGTCTGTTACGGTTTGTTCTGAACCAGTTTGTTCAGCGCGGCTCGATTACATTTGTAACCGCAAGCGGCATGACCTTTACGTGCGGCGACGGCACCGGCGAACCGGTGCGGGTGCGGTTGACCACGAAAGAAGTCGCGCGGCAGCTTCTGCTCGATCCCGAGATGTCGTTCGGCGAGGCTTACACCGACGGCACGATGGTGGTCGAACGGGGATCGATTGCAGACCTCCTGGCGATCATCCTTGACCAGCCCGACATCATGCCGCGCTGGGCGAAGCTGCAATGGTGGCTCCGCTATCTCGTTCGCAACATCCAGCAATTCAATCCGCGCGGTCGGTCCAAAAACAACGTCGCGCGCCATTACGACCTCGACGGCCGCCTCTATTCGTTGTTTCTCGATGCCGACAAACAATACAGTTGCGCGTATTTCGAAACCCCGGACCTGACGCTGGACGACGCCCAGCTTGCCAAGAAGCGTCATGTCACCGCCAAGATTCTGGTCGAGCCCGGCCAACGCGTCCTCGACATCGGCTCGGGCTGGGGCGGACTCAGCCTTTATCTTGCGGAAATGACCGGCGCCCACGTCACCGGCATCACGCTGTCGACCGAACAGTTTCAGGTGTCGAAAGCGCGCGCCGAGGAAAAGAACCTCACCCGGTCGGCGAAGTTCCTGCTTCAGGATTATCGCGACACGTCCGGACCTTTCGATCGAATCGTTTCGGTCGGCATGTTCGAGCACGTCGGCGTCGACCACTACGACACCTTTTTCAGGCGCTGCGCCGAACTGCTCGAGCGTGACGGCGTGATGGTGCTGCATTCGATCGGCCGTTCCGAAGGTCCGGGCATCACCAATCCCTGGATCGCGAAGTACATCTTCCCCGGCGGATACATCCCCGCGCTGTCGGAGGTCCTGCCGGCGATCGAGCGCGCCGGACTTCTGGTCTGCGACATCGAAATCCTGCGCCTGCATTATGCGGACACGCTGAAGGCCTGGCGCGAGCGGTTCATGGCGCGACGCGAGGAAGCGGTGCGGCTCTACGACGAGCGGTTCGCGCGGATGTGGGAGTTTTATCTCGCCTCTTCGGAAATGTCGTTCCGCAAGCAGAACCTGATGAATTTCCAGATCCAGATCACCAGGCGGCAAGGCATCGTGCCGATGACACGCGACTACATCCCGCGCGGTGAAGCCAGACTGCGAAGCATCGAGCGAAAACAGCGTCCGCGGCTTCAGATCGCGGGCGAGTGAGTGGATTCGGGTGGCCGTTCGGTCGCCCGTTACCGTCAAGTTCGATACGGTTCCGCCTCAAGTTTCATTCGAGCCGGTGTGAGAATCGGGCATAAGGGCGACGGCATGCTTCCGCCGTCCCCAATGGCGCCTTATGCGTGCCCCATACTCGAAAACTCCGTCAAAATCGAAAGCCATGGCTGATTCGAAGATCCTGAAGCTTGCGCCCGATGCGGCAACGCCGACCTATCGCACCGCGCCGCACAACATCGAGGCGGAGCGAGGTCTTCTCGGCGCCATTCTGGTCAACAACGACGCATTCTACAGGGTCTCGGATTTCCTCGAGCCGAAGCACTTCTACGAAGAGATCCACCGGACCATCTATGAGACCGCCGGCAGCCTGATCCGCGCCGGCAAGATCGCGACCCCTGTCACCGTCAAAACCTTCGTTCCCGCCGAGACCGACATCGGCGGAATGACCGTGAGCCAGTACCTCGCCCGTCTGGCGGCGGAGGCCACCACGATCATCAACGCGCTTCATTACGGGCGCGCCATCTATGAGCAGGCGCTGCGCCGCGACCTGATCCGCATCGGCGAGGACATGGTCAACGTCGCCTACGACGCGCCGGTCGATTTCGCGCCGCGCGCGCAGATCGAGGACGCCGAACGCCGCCTCTACGAACTGGCCGAATCCGGACGTTACGACGGCGGCTTCCAGAAATTTTCGCAGGCAATGAAGGTCGCGCTCGACATGGCGGCCAACGCCTACCGACGCGACGGAAAACTGTCCGGCATCGCCACGGGGTTGCGCGAGCTCGACTCCAAAATGGGCGGATTGCAGCATTCCGACCTGATCATCGTCGCGGGCCGGCCCGGCATGGGCAAGACCGCGCTCGCCACCAACATCGCCTACAACATCGCCAAGGCTCATGAGTCGGAGCTTCAGCCCGACGGCACGATGAAGACCGTCAATGGCGGCATCGTCGGCTTCTTCTCCTGCGAAATGTCGGCGGAGCAACTGGCGACGCGCATTCTCGCCGAGCAGACCAGCATCGCCTCCAGCAATATCCGCCGCGGCGGCATCACCGAAAGCGATTTCGAGAAGAT
>JBIQHO010000162.1:0-7954 GCA_044508545.1 Bradyrhizobiaceae bacterium
CAGGAAGATGCGCTGGTGCATTGGTGCACGTCGCAAGGGCTCGTCGCGCGTCCGCTCGCACTGGTCGGTTACGGCGATGAGGACAGCGGGGAGGATGCGACCTCAAGCGAAGAGGATGGTTGATGAACCGCTTCGCCGAACTACTTGACCGCCTCGCCTATGAACCCGGCCGCAACAACAAGCTGCGGCTGATCACGGCGTATTTTCGCGAGACGCCGGATCCGGATCGTGGCTACGCGCTGGCGGCGTTGACCGGCGCATTGTCGTTCAAGCACGCCAAGCCCGCATTGATCCGCGAATTGATCGCCGCCCGGACCGATCCGGTGCTGTTCGCGCTGTCCTATGACTACGTCGGCGATCTCTCTGAGACGGTGGCGCTGATGTGGCCGCAAACTCCCGATCCTCAGCCTGCTCCCTCCGCCGCAAGCGGGAGAGGTGAAGAATCCTCTCCAACTCTCACCGATGTCGTCACCACGCTGCGCACGCTCGGCAAGTCCGAACTGCCGGCGCAGCTCGCCCGCTGGCTCGACGAGCTGGATGAAATCGGGCGCTGGGCGCTTTTGAAACTCGTCACCGGAGCGATGCGGATCGGCGTGTCCGCGCGGCTCGCCAAGACCGCCGCAGCGGCGCTCGGCGATAAGGACACGCACGATGTCGAACTGATCTGGCCAGGTCTCGCGCCGCCATATCTCGACCTGTTCGCATGGCTGGAGGGCCGCGCCGACAAGCCGGTCAATCGCATTCCCGCGCCGTTCCGGCCGGTGATGCTGGCACATGCGATCGAGGATGCCGATTTTGCACGGCTGGATGCCGCCGATTTTACCGCCGAATGGAAATGGGACGGCATCCGCGTGCAGGCCGTCGGCGGTCGCGACGAGCATGGCAGTGCCGCGATCCGGCTTTATTCACGCACCGGCGAGGATATCACGAGCGGCTTTCCGGATTTGCTGCCCTCGCTGAGATTGTCCGGCGCCATCGACGGCGAGTTGCTGGTGGTGCGCGAGGGACGGGTGCAATCGTTCAACGTCCTGCAGCAGCGGCTGAACCGCAAGACCGTGACGGCGGGGCTGATGAAGGAATTCCCCATCCACCTGCGCGCCTACGATCTGCTCGGCGATGGCGACAACGACCTGCGCGAGCTGCCGTTTGACGACCGGCGGCGGCGGCTGGTCGATTTCATCGCAGCGCTTGACGACCCGCGTATCGACCTGTCGCCGCAGGTGCCCTTCGCCACATGGGGCGAACTCGCGGCAGTCCGCGCCGATCCGGCCGCGGCGGGAGCGGATGCCGCCGCGGTCGAGGGCATCATGCTGAAGCGCCGCGACGCGCCGTACCTGCCGGGGCGTCCCAAGGGCCTGTGGTGGAAATGGAAACGCGACCCGCATGTCATCGATGCCGTGCTGATGTATGCGCAGCGTGGCCATGGCAAGCGCTCGTCCTACTACTCCGACTACACCTTCGGAGTCTGGACCGAGGCCGACGGAAACCAGCAACTGGTGCCGGTCGGCAAGGCCTATTTCGGCTTCACCGACGAGGAACTGCTGCGGATCGACCGGTTCGTCCGCCGCAACACCACGGAGAGCTTCGGTCCGGTGCGCCATGTCGTGCATGAGCCCGATCGGGGGCTGGTGCTGGAAGTCGCCTTCGAGGGATTGCAACGGTCGGCCCGGCACAGGTCCGGCGTGGCGATGCGTTTTCCCCGCATCAACCGCCTGCGTTGGGACAAGCCGCCGCGCGAGGCCGACCGGCTGGAGACGCTGGAGCGGATGCTCGCCTCCAGCGCCACGGTTCGATCCGCCTGAACAACCATTGACGGCGGAACGGCGGTTCCCCATCTGCATCACGCGGCTTTTTGGGCTATGCTGCGACGCGCGGGGCCTCGAATCCCGCAGGAGGGTCACGATGCAGAACGACACCCGGAAATTTCCGGCCGACAATGACAGCCTGTCGCGTTTCCTGGGGGGCTCGCCACTGGGGGTCGCGTTTCGCCTGATCCTGCTGTCGACGCTGGTCGGCGTGATGCTCGCTGCGATCGGCTTCGACCCCTGGAATATCGTGCAAAGCATCCGCCTGCTGGTCGAACGCGTCTGGAATCTCGGCTTCGATGCGATCAACGGATTGTGGCGTTATTTTCTGCTCGGCGCCGTCGTCGTGATTCCGATCTGGCTGTTGTCGCGCGTGTTCGGGGCGCCGCGCGGGCGGTAGTGTATGATCCCGGAAAAGCCGCCCTGGACTTGATCCGGCGTCGGAGCGGTTTTCGGACAAGATCAGGCTCAAATCATACCGTCAGGCCGGCCAGTCTTCCGCCGTGATCGCCGCGGCATCCGCGCCGACGATTTCCGACAGCGAGTCGCGCCCGGTGCGCAGCAGCGTCGACATCAGATCGCGCTTGATGTCGTCGACCAGGCCCAGTCCCTTGTAGACCAGCGACGAATAAAGCTGGATCAGGGTGGCGCCGGCGCGAATCTTGGTCAACGCGGCGCCGCCGGAGTCGATGCCGCCGACCCCGACCAGCGGAAACGCGCCCTCGGCGCGCACATAGGTCTCCGCCACCATCCGGGTCGACAGCCGGAACAGCGGCCGGCCGGACAGCCCGCCCTGTTCTTTCGCGCGCGATTGATCGCGCAAGCTCGATGGCCGCGCCAGCGTGGTGTTGCCGACGATCATGCCGTCGATGCGGCGCGCGCGCGCGATCTGGACGACGTCGTCGAGTTCCGCCAGCGTCAGGTCGGGCGCGATCTTGAGCAGCACCGGCGTGTCGCCGGCATTCTGACGGACCCGCTCGCGGGCGTCGATCACCTTCGCCAGCAGTTCGTTGAGCGCATCCGCCTGCTGCAGGTTGCGCAGGCCCGGCGTATTGGGCGACGATACGTTGACGGTGAAGTAGCTCGCCACCGGCGCGAAGATTTCGATCAGCCTGACGTAATCGGCGACGCGATTGGCCGAATCCTTGTTGGCGCCGATGTTGACGCCGATGATGCCGCCGGAGTGCGCGCGGGCCGCCAGCCGGCGCAGCACGACGTGGGCGCCGTCGTTGTTGAATCCCATGCGGTTGATCACGCCCTCGTCGCGTTCGAGCCGGAACACGCGCGGACGCGGATTGCCGGGCTGCGGCCGCGGCGTCACGCTGCCGACCTCGACAAAGCCGAATCCCAGTTTCAGCAGCGCGTCCGGGACCTCCGCGCTCTTGTCAAAGCCGGCGGCCATGCCGATCGGGTTGGGAAAATTCAACCCGAAGGCGCGAACCGCCAGCTTGGGGTCGTCGGCGCGCTGGCGTATCGGCGGCAGCAGCCGCAAGCCCTGCATCGCCATGCGATGGGCGTCCTCGGGATCGAACCAGCGCAACAGCGGCAGCGAGAAATTGTCGAAGGCGCGAATCACGGCGCAAGCTCCGGAATGTCGTGAGATCCGTCCGCTCGTGCGCGCATGTCCTGCACCGCCGTGACGTGGCTGAGATCGAGCTCGCCGTAGAGATGCGGAAACAGCTCGCCCCCGCGCGAGACTTCCCAGCGCAGCGTATCGCCCAGCCCATCGGCATCGATCGCGATCAGAAGCAGCCCGGTCTGACCAGCGAAGTGCTTGCGGGCGGTGCCCTCGACCTGGGCGGCGGTGGAAAAATGAATGAAGCCGTCGCGCAAGTCATCGGCGCTGCCGCGAAAGACGCCGTGCCGTTCGGCCTCCCGCCAGGCCGAAGCAGGGCAGATTTTGTAGATCGTTCGCACGCGTGTCCCGAGCCCGCATTGCGCTCAACGATACTGAAAAGCGCATGACCATGTTTCCGCTCGCTTAAATTGCAGCGGATCAACGTGACCGTATCGGTGGCCCGCTTGCACTTCAAGAGCCGCATTTTACCCGCGGCGCATTGCGGGTTGGCGTCAGTTGAGGTAATAATTCCTAGTTCGAGACAGAAGTCATCGCTCCGGGAAGCGACATCAGGACCCGCCACATGACCATGCTGACACATGCCCAGATCTGGTCGGCGTTGGATCGTCTCGCCCAGCGCGCCGGCCTGTCGCCATCGGGTCTTGCGAGAAAAGCCGGGCTCGACCCGACCACCTTCAACAAATCGAAACGCGTCACCAGCGATGGCCGCGAGCGGTGGCCGTCAACCGAGTCGGTCGCCAAGGCGCTCGCCGCCACCGATACCGCGATCGACACATTCGTGCAGTTCATCGAGGACACCGCGCGCGCCGCGCAGGCGGTGCCGCTGCTCGGCTTCGCCGAAGCCGGAGTGGGCGGCTATTTCGACGATGGCGGCTTTCCCGTCGGCAAGGGTTGGGACGAGGTGGGGCTTCCTTCCGTCAACGACGAGCACGCCTATGCGCTGGAGATATCCGGCGACTCGATGAAGCCTGCCTACCGCGACGGCGATGTCATCGTGGTCTCGCCGGGCACGCCGATCCGGCGCGGTGACCGTGTGGTGGTCAAGACCCGCGACGGCGAGGTGATGGTGAAGGAACTCAAGCGCCGGACCGCGAAGACGATTGAACTGCAATCGCTCAATCCGAGCCACGTCAACCGCACGCTGCCGGCCTCCGAGGTGGAGTGGATCGCGCGGATCGTGTGGGCGAGCCAGTGATCGGGAGAGGGAGATGATGTTGGTCAAAGCAGCCCTAACCCGACCACCTTCGCCTCTCCCCGGCGGGGAGAGGTCGGCGCGGAGCGCCGGATGCGGGGATTCCGCATCGAGACGTCGGATCCCCCCACCCCAACCCTCTCCCAATAGGAGAGGGCGTCCACTGTGCCCAGCGATGCGTTTCCGCCTGGAGCCTTTCCGCTTCTGATGGAATCAGAAGCGGCTCTATATTTTTGATTTGACGCGTTGTCTTGACGCGAGCCGGTAGCCACTTCGCTTGAAAACGCTCTAAATGTAAATTGCTCCAAACCTACGCCGCGGCGCCGTCCTTCTTGTTCTGGCGGTTCTTGACGAGATCGGCGACGACGCCGGGATCGGCCAGCGTCGTGGTGTCGCCGAGGCTTGACGGCTCGTCCTCGGCGATCTTGCGCAGGATGCGGCGCATGATCTTGCCGGAACGGGTTTTGGGCAGGCCCGGCGCGAACTGGATCAGGTCGGGCGAAGCGATGGGGCCGATGTCCTTGCGCACCCAGGCGACCAGTTCCTTGCGCAGCGTCTCGCTCGGCTCCACGCCCGCCATCAGCGTGACATAGGCATAGATGCCCTGACCCTTGATGTTGTGGGGATAGCCGACCACGGCGGCTTCCGACACGCTTTCATGGGCCACCAGCGAGCTTTCGACCTCCGCCGTGCCCATGCGGTGGCCGGAGACATTGATGACGTCATCGACGCGGCCTGTGATCCAGTAGTAGCCGTCGGCGTCGCGGCGGCATCCGTCACCGGAGAAGTACTTGCCCCTATAGGAGGAGAAGTAGGTCTGCTCGAAGCGCGCGTGATCGCCATAGACCGTGCGGATCTGGGCCGGCCACGATCGCGCGATGCACAGGTTGCCGCTGCATTCGCCTTCCAGCACCTTGCCCTCGGCATCGACGATCTCGGGTACGATTCCGAAGAACGGCTTGGTCGCGGAGCCGGGTTTCTGCGCGATCGCGCCGGGCAGCGCCGAGATCATGATGCCGCCCGTCTCGGTCTGCCACCAGGTGTCGACGATCGGGCAGCGGCTGTCGCCGACCACGCGGTGGTACCATTCCCAGGCTTCCGGATTGATCGGCTCGCCGACCGAGCCGAGCAGGCGCAGGCTCGCGCGCGAGGTTTTCTTCACCGGCTCGTCGCCCGCCTGCATCAATGCGCGGATCGCGGTCGGCGCGGTGTAGAAGATGTTGACCTTGTGCTTGTCGATCACGCTCCAGAACCGCGAATTGTCCGGATAGTTCGGCACGCCCTCGAACATCATCGTGGTCGCGCCGTTGCACAGCGGCCCGTAGAGAATATAGCTGTGGCCGGTGACCCAGCCGACGTCGGCGGTACACCAGTAGATGTCGCCGTCGTGATAGTCGAACACGTACTGGTGGGTCATCGCCACGAAGACCAGATAGCCGGCGGTGGTGTGCAGCACGCCCTTGGGCTGTCCCGTGGAGCCCGACGTGTAGAGAATGAACAGCGGGTCTTCCGCGTTCATCGGCTCGCACGGGCATTCGCTTTCAACAACGGCCGCGGCCTCATGATACCAGACGTCGCGCGTCGGATCCATGTTGACCTGGCCGCCGGTGCGCTTGACGACGATCACCCAATCGACCTCGCCGTTGACCTTCTCAATGGCGGTGTCGACGTTGGCCTTCATCGCGATGGTGCGGCCGCCGCGCAGGCCCTCGTCGGAGGTGATGATGACGCGGGACTTGCAATCGCGCAGGCGGCCGGCGATGGAATCCGGCGAGAAGCCGCCGAACACCACCGAGTGGATCGCGCCGATCCGCGCGCAGGCGAGGATCGCATACGCTGCTTCCGGGATCATCGGCAGGTAGATGGTGACGCGGTCGCCTTTCTTGACATTGCGTAGCCTGAGGATGTTGGCCATCTTGCAGACTTCGTCGTGCAGTTCGCGATAGGTGATGTGCCTCGACTGCGAGGGATCGTCGCCTTCCCAGATGATCGCGGTCTGGTCGCCGCGTTTCTCCAGATGCCGGTCGATGCAGTTGTAGGCGGCGTTGAGCACGCCGTCCTCGAACCATTTGATCGAGACCTTGCCGGGTTCGAACGAGGCGTTCTCGACCTTGGTGAACGGCTTGATCCACTCGACCCGCTTGGCTGCCTCGGACCAGAACCCGTCCGGATCCTTGATCGAGCGCTCATACATCTCGCGATATTTGGCGTCATCGATCCAGGCCCGCTTGGCCCAATCCGCGCTTACGTCATAGATCTTGTCGGACATCGTCTTTGCTCCACCGCGGGACCCGCGCCCTGGAAACACAGGCGGGTCCGTTTTTCACCATTGCGACGATTATGCGTCGCGGCGTGGTACGGCGACAAGCCGTCAGCACTAGGACCTTGGTCGGACGGGTCATGCTGCCCGCTGTGGATAACCATGGCTCTGGATAACCATGGCGGGACCATCAGGACTGCGCGCGGCGGGCCGGACATCGCCGGCATGGCTGCCGTCCGCACGCCCGTAACATATAACCATGTTGCCTGTTGAATTTCGAGGCCATTCGGCTCGTCTGCGCCGATACCATGGTTGCGCCGCCGAGGGTTGACTCGCTGAACCGGGTTGGCTCGCGGCGACATTGCCGTCCTCGGGGCGCGAGCCTTCCTACAGCCCGCCCATCTTGCAGACGAGTTTCCATTCCGCCGCCGTCACGGGCTGGACCGAGAGGCGCGAGTATTTCACCAGCGCCATCTCGGCCAGGCGCTTGTCAGCCTTGACGGCGGCGATCGTCACCGGCGTCTTCAGCGGTTTGTCCGCCTTGATGTCGACGCAGACGAACCTGCCGGTCTTGTCGGTGGGGTCGGGGTAGGCCTCGCGGATGATTTCGGCGATGCCGACGATCTCCTTGCCTTCATTGGAATGATAGAAAAAGGCCAGGTCGCCCTTTTTCATGGCGGCGAGGTTCTGCCGCGCCGTGAAGTTGCGCACGCCGGTCCACGCCTCGCCCTTCGCGCCCTTCGCCACCTGCTGGTCCCACGACCATGCCGAAGGCTCCGATTTCACCAGCCAGTAGTTCATGAGAGCCATCCCACGTCATGGCCGGACCTGTTCCTGCCATCCACGTCTTCGTGTTTTAATTACCAAGACGTGGATGCCCGCGACAAGCGCGGGCATGACAGCGAAAGCTATCCCTCAGCCCGGAATGGCCGCGTCAGCAGATTGTCGATGGCCTCATCGATCGTCAACCGGCCGGCCAGAATGGCCGCGACCGCCTGCATGACCGGGATGTCGATGTTGTTGGCCGTCGCCAGTTCGGCCAGCACCGGCGCGGTGAATTCGCCTTCGCTGAGTTTGCCGCGCGGGGGCTGGTCGCCGCGCCCGAGCGCGACGCCGAG
>JBIQHO010000163.1:0-7858 GCA_044508545.1 Bradyrhizobiaceae bacterium
ATCGGCGCATCCGTTGGCTTCGCTCTTGCACCCGATCATGGGGCGAATGCCGAAACCCTGCTGTCGCGCGCCGACATCGCCCTCTATGCGGCGAAGGCGGCGGGCAAGGGGACGGCGCGAATATTCTGCGCCGAACTGGAAGAAAGAATCCAGGAACGGATGCACATTGAGGCAGGCCTGCGGTCCGCCCTTGATGACCAGGAAGGACTGTTCGTCTTCTACCAGCCGATCATTGACATCGAGACCGGCAAGGTCACGGCGCGCGAGGCGCTCGCGCGCTGGCATCACCCGGAACGTGGCTGGATCTCACCGGCGGTGTTCGTCCCGGTGGCGGAGCAAAGCGGCCTCATCGACCGGCTGGGGGAATTCGTGCTCAACGAAGCCTGCCGGGATGCAGCCAGCTGGGAGGACGGAGCGCGCGTGGCCGTCAACATCTCGGCCAACCAGCTTGGAAGAGGAACCTTGCCGTCCGTGGTGCTCTCCGCCCTGGTCAACTCCGGCTTGACACCCAACCGGCTGGAGATCGAGGTGACGGAGACCGCGCTTCTGTCTGACGAGGATGACGCCATTGGCGATCTGCGCCGGGTGCACGACATGGGTGTGCGCGTTGCGCTCGACGATTTTGGCACTGGCTATTCTTCCCTTTCCCATCTGCGCCTCTTCCCCTTCGACAAGATCAAGATCGACGGCTCATTCGTGAAGGATGCCATCGATCAGCCCGATTGCGCCGCCGTCGTCAGGGCCGTCGCCGACCTCGGCCGGCGTCTTGGGGTCACAACTGTCGCGGGAGGCGTCGAGACGGGGGCCCATCTCGCGCGCATCCGCGAGGAGGGGTGCACTGAGATCCAGGGCTTTGTTTGCGGCCGCCCCGCGCCCATGCCCAAGGATGCTGCGATTGTTGCCGGGCTTGGAAACGGGGCTGTGCGCACTGTCGCGTAGCCCTTTGCCCCAGGTGACAACAGCTCTGTCATCCAGGCTTGGAACGGGATCGAAACGCAAGATGCGCTTGCTGCCCTGCAGTCGAAGCTTGGCTGGCCGCCCGCCCCTGTAGGAGTGCCTGACGGCAGGCGGGCTAGGGTCCGTACCCAACCCGATACGACAAATCCGCTCCCGACCTCCTGGCGGCCGCAATCATCGCGGCTGCGGCAGCGTGTCCAGGCAGCCAAGCCTGGCAAGCGTTGTTTCGACCGCGCTGTCGAGCGGGGTGCGGGGTTCTTCCCCAAGCAGCTCCACGAGACGGGCATTGTCGAGCCGGACAGGATGACGCCAATAGGGGGCGATCTCCGCCGCTTCGCGCGCAAATCCACCGAACGGGGCAGCCAGACGCATCAACCACCACGGAAAGCCATGGACCGGGAGGCTGCGGCTGTCGCAGACCCGGCGGATCGCCTCCACCATCTGTGTGCCGTCGTCATCCCAGAGACCCTGGAATTGAAGCACTTCGAAGGGATGCAAGCGTTCCGGTATGTCGACAAGCCGTGCGAAGGTCTCGGCAAGATCAGGAAGATAGGCCCAACTGTGACCGCCGCCGCGGGCGGGGTTGACGATCCGCCGCAGCGGCTTGCCCGGCGCGACCATGGCCTGCGCGAACCAGCTTGCTCGCACACCCGGCCCGAAGAAGTCGCCCGCCCTCAGGATCAACGCCGGGATATCGGGGGCGGCCTGCTCCATCCGCTGCTCCAACGCCACGCGGATCGCGCCCTTGCGGCTCTTCGGGCGCTGCTCGGCGTGAGCATGGATGACCGGCGTCGTCGCCGGATCGAAATTGTAGATCGTGCCCGGCAGCACGACACGCGCGCGGTCCGCTTCCCTTGCCACCGCGATCGTGTTGTCGATCATCGGCAGGACCAGTTGTTCCCAATTCATGTAATTCGGCGGGTTCACGGCATGGACGATAACAGACACGCCCTGCGCTGCCCGGACGACGTCCGCGCGTTGCATGGCGTCACCCTCGACCCATTCGATCCGTGCCGCGCCGGCATTGCGGGCAGTGGCGAGGTTGCGAGCCATGCCACGCACCTGCCAGCCGTCTCGGGCAAGCGCCGCGGCGATACTGCCGCCGATGCCGCCCGTCGCTCCGAGCACGAGCGCAGTCCTGTTGCGTTCCATCGCTGTCTCTCCTCATTTCCAGGTGCTGGGACGAGGACAGGATGGGGTGCCGGATGATGAAAAGAAATTGCAAATTATATGGAAGGCGCTAGAAACAATTTTATGAGCCCATTCATTGCCTGGGATGACCAGCGCGTCTTTCTGGCCGTCCTCGAAGAAGGCAGCCTGTCGGCCGCCGCCCGCAGGCTGGGATTGTCGCATCCCACCGTGCGCAGCCGCATTGAGATATTGGAGCAGGCGCTCGGGACGGTGCTGTTTACCCGTTCGGCAAACGGCCTCACCCCCACCGAGACGGCCGAAGCGCTGCGCGGGCCGGCCCGCGCTATGGCGATGGCATCCGACTTCTTCGTCCGGCAGGCTTCCGCGCCAGGCGAAGAGATCGCGGGAACGGTTCGGATCAGCGTTTCCGAATTCATGGGGGTCGAGGTCGTGCCGGCGATGCTCGCTCGCTTGCGCGAAGCGCATCCTGCCATCCGCATCGAGCTGTCGCTGAGCAATGTGCCGGCGGACCTGCTCGCGCAGGAAGTCGATGTCGCGGTCAGGACCGTGGCCCCGAAGCAGCAAGCGCTGGTCGCCCGCAAGGTCGCCACCATCCCGCTTGGGCTGTTTGCCTCACAGGCCTATGTCGAGCGCCGCGGCAGTCCGAGCAGCCTCTCCGATCTGGCGGAGCACGACATTATCGGGCCGGATCGCAACCGCGGCGACCTCGCTTTGGCAGAAAGGCTCGGCCCGGCTGTTTCGCGCGACCGTCTCGCAGTGCGCACGGACAGCCATCCTGCGCAGCTCGCCGCCGCCCGCGCCGGGCTCGGCATTGCCGTGACACAGATTCCGGTCGGCGAGGATGATCCCCACCTTGTCCGTCTCCTGCCCGATACCGAGATCGCAACGCTGGAAACCTGGATCGTATCGCATGAGAATCTCGCCCACGTCCCGCGCGTACGCGCCGTCTTCGATTCGTTCGTGGAGTCGTTCAGGACACTCTCGAGACGACGTTGAGGAACAAAAAGCGGTCAACCAGAGAATTGGGAGCCATCATCCGCTCACCTGCACTGTGCTGCGTGGCGAAGCAGGTTTCCTGGACGTAAGCTTCAGGTCAGAGCCAGAGCAAGACGATGTTCGCGCCGAAACGGAAGCCTGCTATTTCTCTTTCCGGACGTAAACCCGCCAGTCCGTTTTCGGCCCCGATAATGCTATTCTGAAAGGTAGGACAGTCCAAGGCGCACCTTCTATCGAGCCACATAGCCTCGATCGCCTTCACGCGGCTTGCCGATTTTCACTCCAGCCCTGAGAGCATGTCTGCGACCCAATCGGACACCGCTTCGCTTGAAGGATGACCTCCGGGGAGCCATCGCGCTATGCTGCGGTTGACGTCGCTGGATTTCGACGGGCTCGATGGCCTCTGTCAAAACCTGTCTCGCCCAATCACTTGCAGCCCGTACGCGACCGCCGGCCATGGTTTCGAGATGCGGGCCGGCCGGTTCCGGATCGTTTCCGTCATCATGGCCGGCGGCATGGTCGCCGGCGGGCCTCCTCGCACCTCGGTTCGTTCCTCAATTCATCCGGGGGCAAAGCCCGGCCAGTAGTGCCCGTCCGGCGTAGGGCGCCTGCCGAAAATGGCCTGGCCCACGCGCACGACCGTGGCGCCTTCCTCGATCGCCTCCTCGAAATCACCGGTCATGCCCATGGAGAGGCCCGTCAGGCCGGGCACGCGCTTCGCTGCCTCATCGCGCAAGTGGCGCAACAGCGAGAAGCATGGCCGGACCTTGGCCATGTCGGTGCTGAACAGCGCCAGCGTCATCAGCCCGCGGGGGCGCAGGCGCGAGAACTGATCCAGTGCATCGACGAAGGGCTCAAGTGCGTCCGGATGCAGGCCGAACTTGCTTTCCTCGCCGGAGGTGTTGACCTGCACATAGACGTCGAGGAAGCGATCCTCGCGCTCCAGCCGCGTGTTCAGGAGGTCGGCCAGCCGCAGGCTGTCGAGTGCGTGGAATTCGCGGGCAAAGCGGGCGAGATACTTGACCTTGTTGGTCTGGAGATGCCCGACGATGCTCCATTCTATGGCGAGGTCGCTCAGCGCATCGCGCTTTGTCATGGCTTCCTGGATCTTGTTTTCCCCGAAACAGGCGATCCCGGCCGCATAGGCGAAACGCAGGACATGGGCCGGCACTGTCTTAGTGATCGGCAGCAGCCGCACCGATGCGCGGTCGCGCCCGGCGCGCGCGCAGGCGCGGGCAATGCGGTCCTCGACCGACGCAAGATTGGCGCGGAATGCAGAAAGCGGATCGGCGCCGAAGCGCGCTATATCCTCGGGTGAAAGTGGTGTCGTGCCGGTGGTCATCGTCATTGCCCCGCTATTGCACGCAGCCGTCAGGCGTGCTGGCCGGCAGAGATCAGGAAAAGCGGGGGCCGGGCCGCGTGCGAAAACCCCGCCGGATCGGAGCTGTGGCGGGTAGAGCCCGTAGCCCAGCCGAACTTGCCGGAATTGTCATGCACTGCCTGCAAGGTCGATTCAAACTGCTTCATCCTGCTCCTCTTCGATCGCCCGGTTGCGGCGCGCGGTCGCACCGTCTTCTATGCGCGGCAGAAACCAAGTCAGGAGGCCGGCCAGGGGCAGAAAGGCACAAAGCCGGTAGACACTTTCGATACCGACGCTGTCGGCCAAGCCGCCGAGTATCGCTGCCGCGATGCCCGCCAGCCCGAAGTTGAGGCCATAGAACAACCCGCCGATCAGACCTATGCGCTCCGGCATCAATTCAATGGCGTAGATCAGGATCGAGGCGAAGGCGCTGGCGATGATCAGGCTGATCAGAACCGTCAGCAAGCCGGTCCAGAAGAAGTCGGCATAGGGCAGCAGAAGCGTGAACGGCAGCGGGCCGAGAACCGAAATCCAGATGATCCGATAGCGGCCGATCCTGTCGCCGGCGACGCCACCGATCAGCACGCCGACAGCCTGGGCCAGCAGGAAGACGAACAGCATGACCTGAGAGGTCGGGATCGACACCCCGAAGCGTTCGATCAGATAGAAAGTGTAGAACGACCGGAAGCTCTCGACATAGGCAACTTTCGAGAACATCAGCAATGTGAGAACGACCAGCCCGGACATGACGGTCGCCCTCGAACGGGGCCGCCCGTTTGCAGGGCCACCTGGAAGAGAGGCCCTGGCGACCGCGATTTGCTTGCGGATCGCGGTATGCTGCCCGGCCGTCCAGACCATCAGGGCCATGGCGAGAAGCGCTGCCAGCGTGAACCATGCGAGGCTCGTCTGGCCACGCGGCACGATGATGAAGGCGGCGAACAGCGGGCCAAGCGCACCCCCGGCCTGGCCGCCGACCTGGAAGGCGCCCTGGGCAAGCCCCTGCCGGCCGCCGGACGCATGACGCGCCATCCGGGTCGCCTCGGGATGGAAGATCGCCGAGCCGATGCCGATGCACGCCACCGAGACGAGGATGAGGCCGTAGCTCGATGCGAAGCCGAGGCTGGCCAGGCCGACGAGAGTGAAGGTCATGCCGACGATGGTCGAGTACGGCATCGGGCGTCGGTCGGTGACGTACCCGACGACCGGCTGCAACAGGGAACCCGCGATCTGGAAAGTCAAGGTGATGATGCCGACCTGCACGAAATCGAGCGCGTATGCGTCCTTGATGATCGGGTAGACCGCCGGAATGAGCGACTGGATCAGATCGTTGAGCAGATGCGTCAGGCCGAGGACGACCAGCACGGTCATGTATGTCCGCGGTTGCGTGGCGGCGAATTGAGGGGGATTCGACTGTGGCTTCATCTTGCAGGGATCGGCTCGGCAAGTCCGCATGCTTTTGCCGCAAACTATCCTCCGGCCGGCCTGAGGAAAACAGCCAGCCGGCATTATTTGAGATGGTCCAGTTAGAACTTCCGCCTGCGTCCCTTTGCCGAAGTCGCGGGAAGATCAAGCGCAGGATCGTGGCCGCAGTCAGCCTGTGCGCTCTTGAGTTGGCTTGCAGAGGGTGCAACCAATGGGCCGGAGCCACCGACCAACTCTCAGGACGCGCCAGTTGCCCACGTTCCCGTTCTCCGAATCGGACCCGATCGCACATCCCGGCCCACCGCCGAAGGCCTCGGAGGTGGTCATTGTCGGCGGCGGCATTATCGGCGTCACGACTGCGCTCTTTCTTGCGCAGCGGAACATTCCGGTGACGCTCCTGGAAAAGGGGCGGGTCGCGGCCGAACAGTCCTCCCGGAATTGGGGCTGGATCCGACAGCAGGGGCGAGACGAAGACGAATTGCCCGTCGTGATCGAGGCCTGCCGTCTCTGGCGGCAGTTGGCCGAGGAATGTGGCGAGGACATCGGATTGAGCCGGACTGGCGTAACCTATCTGGCAAGCTCCGACAAGGAAATGGCCCGGTTCGAAGAGTTCATGAAGGTCGCGGCGGCCCACGGACTCGACACTCGCCTCCTCGACGCCGGGGAGACCGCGCACCTTTTCAAGGGCATGTCGCGCCGATTTGCGGGCGCCATGACGACGCCGTCCGACATGCGCGCGGAGCCTTGGGTGGCCGTGCCCGCGCTCGCTCGGCTTGCCGTCCGAAAAGGCGTCAAGATCGTGGAGAATTGCGCGGCGCGGGGCCTCGAACTCTCGGCCGGCAGGGTCACGGGCGTGTGGACCGAAGCGGGTCACGTCGAGACCTCTACGGTGCTTGTGGCCGGCGGCGCATGGTCTTCCCTCTTCCTCAAAAGACACGGTGTTTCCCTTCCGCAACTCAGCGTCAGGTCGACCGTGGCCGCAACGGAGCCCATGCCTGAAATCCATTCAGGTGCAGCAGCCGAAAGCCACATCGCTTTCAGACGCAGGCAGGATGGCGGATACACGCTCGCTGCGGGAGGCAGCAGCTTGCTCTATCTGGGGCCAGACGCGTTCCGGCACGCAACGAAGTATGCTCCTGCTCTCATGGCCAATCCTTTGGGAGTCCGCTACTTTCCGTTCGCCCCGGCGGGCTATCCGGACAGTTGGTCGACGCCACGCGACTGGACGCCGGATTCTCAAAGCCCTTTCGAAAGAATGCGGGTGCTCAACCCGGCGGCCGAACGATCCCGTCTCCGTTCGATAGAGCGCAGTTTCCAGCAGCTTTTTCCGCAGTTCGAGACAGTTCCGTTGAAGACATGCTGGGCAGGCATGATCGACGCCATGCCCGATGTCGTTCCCGTCGTGGATCGCGTGCAGGCAATCGGCGGGCTTTTCGTTGCGACAGGAATGAGCGGTCACGGATTCGGTATCGGACCGGGAATTGGGCGTGTCGTCTCCGACCTGATTCAAGGAAACGATATCGGGCACAATCTCACCCGCTTTCGCCTGTCGAGATTTTACGATGGAAGCCCCGTCCGTTTGGGCCCGGCCATGTGAAGGGGCACCTTCCCTCCGCGCGGAAGGAAGACAAGGCTCGATCGGCCGCAACTCCGCATCCGTCGTATCGGTGCGGCATCGCACGACCGGGCGGCCATGCCGCTCAACCCCTTTCGGGGTGGCCTCCCATATCCGGAGCGAGCAACCGGGCGAGAAGGTCGTCATCGCCGAACCCGCCCGATTTCGACACGACGACCGTGCCGTTCCAGGCACCCGCGACCATCCGGCTGACCGCCACGCCGGGCTCGCAGAGACCCTCGCACAGGAGGTGGGAGGCCCCGCAAATGCGGGCCAGCAGCCGCAAGGTCCATCCGCCGGTGACCAGAACCGCCCGTGGAGCCGGCCCATCCACCACTAGTTGTGCGAGCGCCTGT
>JBIQHO010000164.1:0-7852 GCA_044508545.1 Bradyrhizobiaceae bacterium
CGGAGTGGAAGTCGACTCGTTCGACGGGCTGCTGGCCGACTACACGCGCCGCGTCGGCGCCACCGTCATCGTCAAGGGACTAAGGGCCATCTCCGATTTCGAGTACGAGCTGCAGATGGCGCACCTCAACCGTCAACTGAACCCGAACGCCGAGACGACGTTCATCATGACGGCAACGCGCTGGTCGTACGTGTCGAGCACCCGCGTCAAGGAGATCGCGCGTTACGGCGCGGACGTGGCTAAGCTCGTGCCGCGCGCGACCCTGCGGCGGTTGAACGAGAAACTTTCTGGGGCGGCTGTGCCGAAAGAGTAAGCGCAGGGCGTCGGCGCCTCTCTGCGCCGCAAGCTGCGGTACGCGGCGTCGTGGGGGTGCCCCCATATACTCGGGGGCGTACCGCAGGACGTGAGCGCTTAGGCGCGGGCGCCCCATAGCGGTTCGACGAGAGGAACCACAGATGTCTCACCTGATCCGCGGCCTTGGTGCCAGCGGCGGCATCCGCGTGGTGGCGGCAGACACCACCGAGTTGGTGCGCCACGCCACCGAGAAGCACGCCACCAGCCCAACAGCAGGCGCGGCCCTCGGCCGCACCCTCACTGGGGCCCTACTGCTTTCGCACGTACTCCTGAAGCACCATCGTGACCGCGTGACCCTCAAGCTACGCGGCGACGGACCCCTCGGCGGTGTCATCGCAGACGCTGGCCTGGACGGCACCGTCCGCGGCTACGTTAGTAACCCTCACGCCGACCTGCCACTGCGCCAAGACGGCAAGCTAGACGTCGGCGGTGGCGTTGGGCGCGTTGGCGAGATCAGTGTCATCCGCGCTCACGCGCCGTACGGCGAGCCTTACGGCAGCTCGAGCGACCTGGTGAGCGGCGAGATCGCAGAGGACATCGCCACCTACCTGGCGCGTTCCGAGCAGATCGCCTCCGCGCTGCTACTCGGGGTGCACTTCGACTCGCAGGGGCGCGTAACTAGCTCGGGCGGCGTAATTCTGCAGGCGTTGCCTGGTGCTGACGAGGCGGCTTTGCCGCTACTCGAGGCGAACGTCAAGGCGCTTGGCCAACTAACCAGCGCCATGCACCGTGCGCCCCTCACGGACATCGTGCGTAATGAACTCATGTGGGGAATGGACTTCGAGGTCCTCACCGACCCCCCGCTGCAGCTGCGCTTCGCCTGCCGCTGTAGTGAGGAGAAGGCGCTCGAGGCGTTCGGCGCAATACTGACGCCGGGCGACCAGAAAGCGCGGATGGATTATCTGCTTTACGGCCGCGAAAGCGATGCGGCGCTGCGCGCGGCAAAGCGACTTGGAAGCGCCGAGGTTGCGCTCGCAAGAGCGCGGATCGCCGCCGACCGCAAATCGTCCGGCTTGCGCACGTTGCTTGAAAACGTTCCGAACGAACTGCACGGCGACCCCGGCTATATCTTCGCCCGCATTCAGCTTTTGCGGCGTGAGGAGAAGTTCGGGGAAGCGGCGCGGCTGATGCTGAATGCGCCGCGAGATCCCAACCGGCTTTACAACGTCGATGAATGGTGGATCGAGCGCCGGCTGCTCGCGCGAAAGATGATCGACGTCGGCGAGTATCGTACCGCATATCTCATCGCGCGCGACGCGGCGCTTCCTGCGCGGGATATCTACAAGACCGAGCAGGAGTTCACCGCCGGCTGGATCGCGCTGCGTTTCCTGAAGGATCCCAACGCCGCCGCCCGGCATTTCGCCCGCATCGGCGTCGGCAGCGTCAACCCGACCGCGTTGGCGCGCGCCGGCTACTGGCAGGGCCGCGCCGCCGAAGCGGCAGGCCGCATCCAGGAAGCCCGCCACGCCTACGCAGCGGCGGCCGAGCAGTCCACCAGCTACTACGGCCAGCTTGCGCGCGCGAAACTCGGACTGCCGCAGATCGAACTGCGTGGCGTTCCCGGCAGCCGGTCGCGCGCCGTCGAGCGGCTGGAGATCGTGCGCGCGGCACAGCTTCTTTATGCGATCGGTAAAGGCGAATTCGCGCTCCCGATCTTCGCCGACATGGGCGAGAACGGCGACCCGGACGCCGTGCTCGGACTCGGCGAGCTCGCCGCGCGCCAGGGCGACGCCCGCGCAATGCTGCTGGCCGGCAAGGCTGCGCTCAATCGCGGGCTGCCGTTCGATTTCTATGCGTATCCCGTCAGCGGAATTCCATCGTTCAGGCCGATCGGGCCGGACATCGAGCGCAGCATTGTCTATGCGATCGCCCGGCAGGAAAGCGCGTTCAATCCATCAGTGGTGTCGCCGGCCCATGCCTACGGCCTGATGCAGGTGACGCCGGATGCCGGACGATATGTCTGCAAGAAGTACGGCGTCGGCTTCGACCTTCAGCGCATGAAAAACGAACCCGCCTATAACGCCGCGCTCGGCGCGGCCGAACTCGGCGGCCTGCTTGAAGACTATCGCGGCTCATACATCCTGACCTTCGCGGCCTACAATGCCGGACGCGGCAGCGTCAAAAAATGGATCGCGCGCTACGGCGATCCGCGCGATCCGGGGGTCGATGCGGTGGACTGGGTCGAACTGATCCCGTTCTCGGAGACGCGCAACTACGTGCAGCGCATCATGGAAAACCTGCAGGTCTACCGAGCCCGCTTCGGTGGGGGCTCGAAGCTGCAGATCGAGGCGGACCTGCACCGCGGCTCCATCGAATAGCGCAAGACGGTCCCCTTACCTGCGCTTTGGGTGCGCGGGCGCATCGTCGCGCAGGCGTCACAGAACGCCCATAGCGTTTTCGAGCGAAGCATGTCTTCCCGCTTGACCCGAGGATGGATGCCGGTTCGCGGCAAGAAAACGCGTCAAGCAAAATCATGGAGTTGCGCTTCTGATTCCTTCAGACGCGGAAGGCTCCAGATCAACAAAAAAGCGCTCCAAGGAGCGCCTTTGCCGTTTGCCTTCCCGAAGAGCGCTAGAGTCTGTTTCAATTGCTTGAATCAGACTCGTTCCCTCTCTTTTGATTGAGCATGATCTTTTCCGAAAGCCGGTTTCCACTTTTCGGGATCATGCTCTGGTTACCGCCGAAAACTCCGTCGCACGTCGGGGTTGACGGCGGGGCCGTCTTCCTGGAAATGATAGAACGGGTTCACGTCGCAGTAGGCGATGCGGCCGGAGGCCGTCGCGAGGCATTGCTGGTAGGTGTCGAAGCTGCAATCCCCGATACCGCCCGCGTAAAACTCGCCTTTGATGCAATACGGATAATCCCGGGCCTGCGCGGCTGACGGAGCCAGAACAAGGAACGAGGCGGCAAAACCGGTAAACGCGGCCGCAAGTAAAAATTTGTGAGTCGCAACCATATGTCTGACCACGCGCATTGCGCCGTTACCCATTGATGTTCTCTTGCCTCCCAGACTTATATTGCGAAAGAACGGGATCGGCCATCGTCGCTTACAGCATCATTGCAATCTGCTGGCAGATATCCGCGTTTGCTTCCGGCAGAACCAACCGCCGCTCCCTGCACCGGATACGCCTTGATCGCATGGGCACGCCGGCTCTGTGGCGGCATTCACGTGTTGATACGCGTATCGATCAAGAACGGATACCCAGAACAGCGGCCGAGCGACGCGACGCCCCGCTCTACGATGGCGCCCCGCCATGACATATCAAAATGCTGCATCGTGAATTTATCCTGATCCAGCCGGACCAGCGATACCGCGAACAGTCTCCTGCCTCACCAGAAAAATAACCCCCGGCAGTTTCCTGCCGAGGGTTAGGGTTAGGATGCCGTCAGGCGACCGGTATTACCAGTTGCGCTGCGCGCGGAGCATGACGGTCCAGGTGTCCTGATCCTTCAGGGTATAAGCATTCGCCGGCTTGGCAAGGCTGGCGTTGGCCGCATTCACCGTGCCGGCGTACTTCTGGTCCAGCATGGTGTAAACAGCTTCGGTCGTGAACGTCAGGTTCCTGACCGGGGTCCAGCGCAGGTTCGCGCCAACCTGCCCGATGTTGTAGTCCGGGTTGCAGGTTGTGATGCCTGCACCATAATTAGAACCAGTAATCCCGGCACACATCAGAGCCTTCGCTGTGCCGGTGTAGCTAACCGCTGCGTAAGCCCCGAAAACCGAACTGCTCCAGTACGGGTTCCAGTTGTGGGTGAAAGCGCCACGCATGCCCCACGTCGAGACGAGCTCGAGGTTGCCGCCGAAGCCATACACCGAGTCCGGCGCGAAGCCATATCCAACGCCGGTCACGCCGGAATAGATCGTGGCTGCGCTCGCCGGGCCGGCCAGTTCCTGGAAGTTATAACCGCTCGCGCCGTTGGTATAGACGCCCGAAACGTTGATCGTGTCACCCGGTCCCGTTGGGATGTTCTTGATCTGAAGTCCGAGCTGACCAGCCCAACCCCACTTGTCTCCGGGACCGCCTGTCGTTTGATCGGCACCGTAGTAAGCAGGATTGTTGTTGTGGGCCGCAACCGACACCTGGAAAAGGCCCCAGGCCTGGTCGACGCGGATCTGGCCGACGACATCCGGAGCGCGGGTTCCGCCATAGGCGCTGGCGCCGTAGCCGAAGTTGCCCTGCGCCGCAGTAGCGAGGTTGCGAATGCCAGGCTGGTAGTATGCGCTCGGATCCTGCACGCCGACCGAGGCCGACACGCCGTTGCCGAACTCCGCGGTATAGGCGAACTGGTTCACGCCCTGCGAGGTGGTACCGCCGCCGCCGACGAGACCATCGTAGATGTTGCCCGGATAGGCTCCCCAGGGCGTGCTGAACAGCGAGACGGCCTTACCCATCGTGAAGCCGGCAAACTGGATGAAGGCGAAGTTCAGGCCGAGCTGGCCGTTGGAGACTCCGCCGTTCACAGCTGAGTCATACGCAGTCGCGCCGTTACCCAAACCGTTGAAACCGCCCGAGGTCCACGTGTAGTTCGCATCGAAATAGGTGCGGACCACGCCGTATTCGGTAGCGGTGCGGGTGTCGAGATTCAGGTTCGCGCGCGCCCGCCAGGTGAAATCGTTGCTGAGACGATTCTGGGCGCCGCCCAGACCGGAGGTATTGCCGCTGAAGACCGAATTCGTATTGATGCCCATATCGGCACGCAGGTAGCCGCCGAGCTTAAGGCAAGTGTCGGTGCCGGGGATGTAATAGAAGCCTGCGCCGTACAGGGAGCAGACCTTCACGTATTCGACCGCCTTGGCCTTCAACGGAAGATCAGCAGCCTGTGCCCCGCTCATGGCGACGAGACCCGCCGCCGAGCTGAGGAAAAGGCTTTTCATCAATTTCATTTCAACCTCCAAGTTGCTCTGTAGGGCAGGTTCCGGATCCGGTAAGCGCAATCGCTCGAAGAAACGTTCCCTCAGTCCCTGACTAACCGCCCAGCCGTTCGCGCTTGTTCGGGCACTCCCGCCAACGCGAGGGACTCAAGCGAACCACCCAAAAACAGCGAACCACCTAAAACGGGACGACCTCGGGATGCCCCCCTCCGTCGTGTGATCACAATTACCGAACCGCCTTGCACACGCAATGAAGGAACGTCTCAGAATAGAACGCGTCTAACCGTTTTTGGCCTTGTGTTGCACAAACACCACGCCTTCCCGTTGCAAAGGGCCGAACAAGTCCTTGTTTGCCATATATTTTTCAAAACACGTCACCCCGCCTGCGAATACTCGCTTGCCGTCGCGCCGGCCGCCCGCCCGCTTTGGAGGGCGGGTCCCGCGCGAATCATCGCGCCTGCCGCCCAGCCTGATTCCATGGCTTTCGATACGTGTTTTTGCGCTGCACGAACCATCCGCCAGTCCAGACGCCGCCGGGAATCGTCGGGCAAATTGACGAGAGCGCATAGCTGGCGCGGGATGATTCTAGCTCATGGGGGACGCATCTCTTGATCCGGCGCTTGCGGCTTGCGAGCGTGTCGGGCATATCGGGCGTCAACGGAGCTGTGGCCGAGTGGCTGAAGGCGGCGGTTTGCTAATCCTCATTTAGCATTTACGCTTGTACCTCTCTGTATTGTTTTGCCCATTTTAGTTGGGCATTTCGAGCCCCTGCCCGCTGCTCTGTCACCACTAGTTTGAACTGATACTCCGTCGTCCGGTGGCAATCCCGGTGGCAAAAAAGAAACCCGCCGGGCGTGACCCGCAGCGCCGCGATATAGGACTCGATTATCGCCATTAGGCCGCGCGCTTGGAAACCGGCTCTATCTTGGCGAGATCACCGGCGATCAGTCTCTCAGCAATGCGCACATCGTACGCATTCTGCAGGTTCAGCCAGAATTCGGCCGTGGTGCCGAATGCCTTGGATAGCCGCAGCGCCGTATCGGCGGTTATGCTGGTCTTTTCACTGGCGATCCGCTCAATCCGCGTACGTGGAACGCTGCACGCTTTCGCTAGCGCGCCAGCCGACATGTCGAGCGGCGAAAGGAATTCTTCCCGGAGCACTTCGCCGGGATGCATCGGTGCAAGTTTCTTGGCCATATTAGGCCCCTCCAGGTCTGAGGCGGCAATCCAGCCGCCCGTCAGTGGTAATCGACAAATTCGACGTCTTTTGCGCCGCCGTCAGTCCAGATAAAATAAATCCGGTGCCAAAACCAAACCCGCCGGCGAACCGGCGGGCCATTGCCTCGGTGATGACGATCAGGCGGCTTTCTCCGGCTCAGGCGAGAACGCCTGCCGGAAAGACAGGGCATGGTCCTGTACCTCCAGGACGAGCCGATGCAGCCCGACTGCTCGTCCTCGTCCATCTCCATCGGCGACCTTTTGGTGATGGCAACCAGCAGCGCCACGTACTCGACGATCGAGTGAATGCTGTCTTCTTGGCGCCAGAAGATCCTGCGCGGATCGCTTTCGGGAAGGCTGGAAATGAAGCCGGTCATATCCTTACCTCGTCCCGGTCGACGCGGGACGCCAAGGCCGCGTGCTGTCGGTCCGACAGATTAGTCAGGCGGCGACTGCCGCGACCATAACCCCGCTCGGTATCGACGTGCTTACCGTCTCGATTGCCGTTCGTGGTGTAACGGTCGGACATCTTGTATCGCTGCCTATGGGCTTCGGTGACCGAGTTGCCGCCCGCCTCGCGATCGAAGCCGTCGCCGTTGCCCAGGGCGCCGTCAATAGTCCAGCCCAAGCTGGGTTCACCGTCCACCTCGGGCTCGCAGCCGTCGTGCTCGGCGCCTTCGTCCTCGCACACGTCCTCACGGTCATCAGCGCAGCCATCGCCTTCGCGCTCGTCACTGTTGCCTTGCGTCCAATGTAGTTGCGAGCCCCGGGCGTAATAGTCGGGATGGTTTTCGCAGGCCGCCAAGCTCGGCTCGTCATCCCCGCCATCTTCGCGGTCGGGATCGCCGTCGGTCTCATCGAGGGAATCGATCAGCAGGTCGATCAGCGCCTCCCGGTCTTTCCGGCTCCATGCCTGGAAGAACTGCTCCGGAGTGACGTCGGTTTTGACGAACAGCCCTTCCCTGCTCTTTGGGGACTCGCTGGCGCGTGTTTTCTTGGACGCATGGTACGCCCGCTGCGTGGATTTGGTCATAGGTTGCTCACTGATATCGGCCTCTCACAGCCGCGCCCGGAGACGGTCCGAGCAGCCGGGGGGTGAGAGCCTGTCAGTGAGACAGGTGCGCCGGTTTTAAGCCCCGAGAGGCTCTGGACAGAACGGCACGCCCCGGCCATAATTCGGCCGTTCGGAGCCGCGCCGCCAAACGCGTCCGTCGAAATACGGAAAAATCCCGTATTTCATTTAACCGCCGTCCAGTCGCTTGCAGGCGAACTGGACAATTCCTTGCAGGGAATGCGGTTAGTCACTGATCCGGGCTCTCACACCCACGGACACCTTACCCTGATTTGCTAACGAAATCACCCCTCTTTGGGGGCGCTTTTGCGCATCTGCAAGCGGGCCATTTCCGT
>JBIQHO010000165.1:0-7827 GCA_044508545.1 Bradyrhizobiaceae bacterium
TGCGCGAGCTTGCGCGCGCCCGCCTTGGTGAAGTACACGCCGTCGTAAGAGCGCAGCCGCCGGATCTGGCCTTCGAAGTCCGGTCCCTGCTGGATGTAGCGACCGCTCTCGTCAACGAAACCGTCCCAGATATCGACGTAGGTAATGCCCGCTTTGTCCGCGGCGGCGCGATAGAGCGAGTCGAGGTACAGCATGTCGGATGTCGATTTCGTCCCGCGCACCGCAGGCAGGCCGACCCAGAACACCGGCACGCCCTTTGACTTGAGGACCGCGATCATCTCGTCGATCTTCCTGCTGTAGAGTTCGGCCCAGCGATCACTGTGGAATTCGGCGATTCCGTTGGGCGAGGGAGCGCTTTTCTCTCCGGTCGAAGGCGAATCGTCCTCGGCGTCTTCGGGCGGCAATTCGGAATCCGCCTGCTTGTCGTCGGGCTTGGCGGAAGCGGCATCCACCTTGTCCGTCTCGTCCGTTTCTTTCTTGTTCGCGTCCTTCGTGTCCTTGTTCGCGTCCTTCTTGCCGGCATCCTTCTTGTCGGTATCGGTCTTCTTCTTGTCCTCCGCCTTGCCGCTTTTCTCCTTTTCCAGCGCCTCGCGAATCGACACGCGGTCGTGCAGGCCGAGCATGACCACGATGGCTTCCGGCTTTTCGGCCGCAAGAATGGTCTTCGCCGCAGCCGCCCAATCCGCGGGTTCGCCCTTTGGCTGATAGCGAATAAGGCCGGAGACGGTCTTGTGCTTGCGGATCACGCCCATCTCGGGCGTTTCGCTTAAGGCATCTTCGAGACCGTAAGCGAGCCAGTCGGCCATGGCGTCGCCGAGCACGACCACGTTGCGATCGGGCACGGTGTCGCGTTTTTCAGGCGGCGGCGCGTGCGAATAATTCTCCGCCGGCCGCTGCTGGTGTTGCGGGCGCTGCTGCCTCGGCGGCGGTTCCTGAAAGGGGGAGAAGAATGGATTGTCGGAGCCGAACCAGCCCCCGCCTCCGCCTCCGCCGCGATGCGCCGGACGCTGCTGCTCGAATCCGAAATTGAAGAATTGTGCCGATGCCGGCGCGGCAATCAGCGTCGCAACGATGGCCAGCGCGATCAATGGCCCTCGTTCGGTCAGTCGGCGGAACAACGATTTCAGTCCGGGCATGTGCGCGATCGAAAAGAAAAGCTGGCAACGACTATAGCAGCAAAATCGGGCCGCAAGCGGGCGGCCTTCGTTTCATAAGCCGGGCATCAAGCCATGGCGTCAAGGGCACGGCCGGCGCGCCATTTCGGGAGATCGATGCCAGTCCTGACGACGACCCTACCGCTGCCGCAGCCGTTCCAGCACGTCGGACGATGCAAATCCGTCGGCCGGCGCCCCGATCGAGGCCTGGAAGCTGCGCAGCGCCTCCCGCGTCTGGCTGCCGAACTGGCCGTCGGGGGTTCCGCGATAGAAACCCCGCTGGACCAGGAGCTGCTGCAGTTCGAGCCGCTCGGCGCGGGACAACACCCGTTCCTGGCGCGGCCACGGCTGCACGAACGGCGCTCCGCCGCGCAGCCGGTCGGCAAAGTGACCGATCGCCAGCGCATAGGCTTCCGCGGGGTTGTACTTCATGAACACCCGGAAGTTCTGCAACATCAGGAAGCCCGGCCCCTCGGCGCCGGCCGGCGCGAGCAGATAGGCCCGGTCGGCGGGATGCGGGAAGGCCTTGCCGCCGGCACGCCGGATGCCGAGATGCTCCCACTGCGCCAGCGTCATCGCCTTGGCGCGATCGGCCATCATGTAATTGAAGCTGGCAGGCACCACGACCTCGTAGCCCCAGGTCTTGCCGGCCTGCCAGCCGTCCTTCTTCAGGTTGTTCGCGGTGGAGGCGATCAGATCGGCGGGGTCATCGACCACGTCGCGGCGGCCGTCGCCGTCGCCATCGACCGCGTAGCGCTTGAACGCGGTCGGCATGAACTGCGTGGGACCGAACGCGCCCGCCCACGAGCCGCGCATCTGCTCCGGCCGCAGGTCGCCACGGTTGAGAATTTCGAGCGCCGACAGGAATTCGTCGCGGAAATAATTCTGGCGACGGCCGATGCAGGCCAGCGTCGCGGTGGATTGCAGCACGCTGCGATCGCCCATCTGGGTCGAATAGTTCGATTCAATGCCCCAGATCGCCGCGATCGCATAGCGATCGACGCCATAGACTTTCTCGACCGCATCGAATTGCGGCTTGTAGGTCGCGAGGATTTCCCGCCCGCGTGCAAGGCGCGCATCGCTGACAAGGATATCCAGATAATCCCATATCGCCTTGGTGAATTCAGGCTGTGAATCCATCAGGTCCATGATGCGCAGATCGGGCGACAGTCCCGCGGTGAAGCGTTCGAAATTCTCACGTGTGACGTGACGCCGAGCCGCATCCGGCCACATCGCGGCAACGCAGTTCGGGAAATTCGCCGCCGCCTGGCGGATCGCGCTCGCGGTCATGAGCGGATGACCCGACGCCCCATCCTCGCCGCTCCATGGCAACGCGGCCGAACTCGCAGGCTGCTTCGGGGCGGGTTGAACCTCCTCCGATCCGCCGCGCGGCACCAGGGACGCGCCCTGTTCGCGCTTTGCAAGCGAGCCGGTGAAGAGATTGTCGAGGAAACCCTGAATGCCGTTGCCGTTCGACGCCTGCGCGCGCACCTCGGCCGGCAGCGCGGGCACCGCAAGCGTCACAATCGCCGCCGCCATTGCTATTCCGCGCATCCTGAACTGCATCGCCGTCTTGATCATGGCTGACCCATTTCGATGAGTATCCTCGATCTCAGGAGGCCCTGTCACGGTTTCCATCGGCTTAACGGATGGTCTTTTTTAAGGCGGGTGCGGAAATCGGTCGCGGTTTTCGCCGATTCGCGCTCGCGACATCCGGAAACTGGTCGGCCCGCACGCGGCGGCCCGGCCGCAACCACAGATCCGCCTTTGTTCCCGGATGCAAACCGGCTAACAAGGTACAACTCATCACGCTCCTTTCCCGCCCGCAAAACAATCCTTAAAGACCCCGACATGAAAATCCGCAAAGCCGTTTTTCCGGTCGCCGGCCTCGGCACCCGAGTCCTCCCCGCCACCAAGGCGATGCCAAAGGAAATGCTGACGATCGTCGACCGGCCGCTCATTCAATATGTCTTCGATGAAGCAAGGGAGGCCGGCATTGAGCACTTCGTTTTCGTCACCGGCCGCAACAAAAGCGCGATCGAGGATCACTTCGACCGCCAGTTCGAACTGGACGAAACGCTGAAGGCGCGCGGCAAGAAAGCCGAGATGGATTTGCTGGCGCAATTCCAGCCAAAGGCAGGCGCCGTAAGTTTCACCCGGCAACAGGCGCCGCTCGGGCTTGGCCATGCGGTGTGGTGCGCCCGCGACATCGTCGGCGACGAGCCCTTCGCGGTGGTGCTGCCCGACGAGCTGGTGCTGAACACGCCCGGCTGCCTCAAGCAGATGATTCAGGCGGCGGAGCAGCTCGGACCCAAATCCAACATTGTCGCAGTCGAAGCCGTGCCCGACGACATGACGCACAATTACGGTATCTGCGGCGTCGGCAAGCGCAGCGGCAATATCTTCGAGATCAACGGCATGGTGGAAAAGCCGGCAAAAGGCACCGCCCCCTCGAATCTTTCGATCACCGGACGCTATGTCCTGCAGCCCGAGATCTTCAACGTTCTGGAAACCCAGGAACGCGGCGCCGGCGGCGAGATCCAGCTCACCGACGCCATGATCGGCCTGTCGAAATCGCAAGCCTTCCACGGTCTCGAATTTGAAGGCGAGCGCCACGACTGCGGCTCGCGGGCCGGCTTCCTGCGCGCCAACATCGCGTTCGCCATGGCGCGCGCCGATCTCCGCGACGGCTTGCGCGCTGACATGCAGAAATATCTCAAGGCGTAAAAGCCGTGCCGGACTACGATGCGCTGCGGGACTACCTGAAACGGCAGACGCAAGTCGAGTTCGTCCTGAGCTTTGCGCAGATCGAGGACATTATCGACGGCGATCTTCCGCGCGCAGCCCAGCGCGCCTCATGGTGGGACACCACGCGCGCGCCGGAAGAACGGATGCCGCAGCGCCAGGCCTGCATCGAGGCCGGCTACGTCGCAATCCGTCTTGGCGACAAGGAGGGCGTGCGCTTCCGCCGGGCTGACGCCCGACGACCGCGTTTCAAGTAGCGCGCAGCCGCTGACCGTTCCTCGATGGGGAGCGCTCCCTTCACAGATTCGTGTGCCCGGGACAGTGCCGCCCGCCGGCAACAAGCCGGCCAACTCCCTATATCCTCGAATGCCGAAGCGGCACGGTGAGAGCCGCGCGCGCATGGCGCGCCCTCTGAATTCAACCGCGCGAAAGGAAGCGTTCATGAACCGCAACCCGTTCGGCCGTCATGCTCTCGCCGCGGCTGTTGCCGGCACGCTCGTACTGTCGGGATTTCTTGCCGGACCTTCCCGCGCCGCCGAAGACGCCGTGATCATTCCGCCTCCCGCCCTGGACGCGAAGGCCGCGAGCGGAATCCAGACCGCCGTCGTCGCCGGCGGCTGTTTCTGGGGCGTCCAGGGCGTGTTCCAGCACACCGCCGGCGTGCTCAACGCGGTTTCAGGTTATGCCGGCGGCGCCAGGGAGAGCGCGACCTACGACAAGGTGAGCACCGGCACCACGGGGCATGCGGAATCGGTCGAGATCAGGTTCGACCCGAAGCAAATCAGTTACGGAAAAATCCTGCAGATATTCTTCTCGGTGGCGCACGATCCGACCCAACTCGACCGCCAGGGGCCAGACAACGGCACGCAGTACCGCTCGGAGGTTTTCACGCTCAACGACGAGCAGAAGAAGGTCGCTGAGGCGTATATCGCCCAGCTTGATGCAGCAAAGGTCTACAAGAAGCCGATCGTCACCAAAGTGGGAACGCTGGAGGGATTTTTCCCGGCCGAATCCTATCATCAGGACTACCTGACGCTGCATCCCAGCCAGCCCTATATTGCCTATTATGACATTCCGAAGATCCGGAACTTGAAGAATCTTTTCGCGGACAACTACGTCGAGAAGCCGACGCTGGTCGGCCGCGCGAAGGTCACGAACTGACTGCGGAGCAAAGGAAAACCCATGCCATACGCCAAGACGGCGAAGGTCACCAAGAGCGACAGCGAGTGGCGCAAGGACCTGACGCCGATGCAATACGCCGTGCTGCGCGAGAAGGCGACCGAGCAGCCCTTCTCCGGCGAATACGAACATGAGCGCCGCGAAGGCACTTATGTCTGCGCCGGCTGCGGACAGACGCTGTTCGAATCTGAAACCAAGTTCGATTCGGGCTGCGGATGGCCGAGCTTCACCGCGCCCACGGCGGAGAGCCACGTCGACGAGCAGCGCGACACCAGCCACGGCATGATCCGCACCGAGGTGCTGTGCTCGAGATGCAGCGGCCATCTCGGCCATGTCTTCAACGACGGCCCTGCTCCGTCCGGCCAGCGCTACTGCATCAATTCGGCGGCCTTGAAACTCGAGCCAAAATAACGGGTTCCGGCGTCCCGACGCAGCCTTCGCCCCTGCAAACGGTTTCCGGTCACGGGGGATAGGCTCCGCCCGCCCGCCGCAATGCGGCCGGAACACGGCTCGACTGGCCATTGTCTTGATATCAATATCTTATTTCCGCCCGCGTCGAATTTCATGATTCCGGCCCCGGAAGGTCGCAATTTCCGCTCTCTACCCTATATAAATGGGGCATCACGGACATGCTGTATGCCAAGCGATCGCCGACGGGCTTCGCTTTCAGCACTGGTTCGTTCTCCAAAAGCACCATCGTAGAGGTTCCCGCCATGGCATTCAGCTTCAAGAAATCCGCCGAACTGTTTCCAGCCGCGATCCGCAAGAAAAAGCGCGCCGGCTTTGCCTACCGCCGGTTCGACACTGCGGCGGACGCGGTGCGCTTTGCGATCGAGGAGCTGCCGGCGGATTCGCTGAACGGCGCCTATCTTCAGGTGGACGAAGCCCGCTTCGACCAGAACGGCATCCGCTCGCTCTATGACAGCCGCGATTTCCCGCTACCTCGCCGCAAACCCAAGAAAGCTTCCGCTGAGGCAAGCGCGTCAAAAGACGCCGCCTGATCCCTTCGGCAAGGGATTTGAAGGGATTTGCGGTCGCGACCACAAAAGTCCCGTTCACCTTTCCGCCTCGACATCTCCCTCTCCCTGACCCAACTCCGCCCGATTGCGAAGCCACCATCACGTCGCAATCGAGGAAGGGCATCGCATGGGTCAGGTTCCGCCGCAGAAGTTCGACGCCGAATACGTTGCGCACCTGCGCGAATTGCTCGACATCGCGGTCGAGCAGATCGGACCCGAGCATCGCACGCCGGCGGCCAAAGCAAGGATGGCGGAGACCCTCGTGCGCAATGCCGCCGATGGCATCACCGATGCCCATCATCTGATGGAAGTGACCGTGCGTGCGGGCGAGGATGCCGCCGGCTGAGCGTGCGTCAACGCGATCCCGCACTGTGCGCTGACAGGCTTCATCGCCGCGGGACTTCGCGTCCAAGTCGCGCTTGCGCGACGGCCTTACTTACCCTTTTTTCAAAGCTATTCGCCCCAGCAAAGCTATTCGCCCCAGGCGGCGAAAGCCTCGTTGAAGGCGCGCTCGCCCGGAGCGCCCTTTTCGACCGCGATGATGGCGCGGCGTTGGTTCGTATAAACCAGCGGCACGTCGAACCATGAGCGTTCCTTCAGAAGCTGAAGATTGCGCGCGCGATCGGCCTCGACATTGGACAGTCCGACCAGGAAGAAACCATCGGTGACCTTGACGGCGAGTCCGGCCAGCGGCGTTCCGCGCGCCTGCTCGTTGGACTTCATCAGAATGCCGGGCACGTTGGCGACGCCGCCGCCGTCAAAATCCTGCGGCAGCACGAATGTCAGCTCCACTGTATGGCTCGCCGGTAGCGACGTATCGGTATTGCGGCGGAACGACATCGTCATCTTGAACCTGCGCTCGGGAATCTCGATGTCGGCGCGCACGGCGATCTCCGGCGTCTTGCCGGCTGCGCCCTTCACCTCTTCGGTGCGCCACACCACCGACCCGACATACTGCCTGCCCTTGGGATCGGACGGATCCTCATCATACAGCACGACGCGCTGCGCCACCGGGGCCACCGTCTCGGACGACGGCGGCTGGCCGACCCGATCGGTGATCTTCGGCTTTAGTCCCGGCGTCGCCGGCTTCGGTATCTCGGCAATCCGGTCGGTCGACGAACCGAACAAGCCGCGCACCGCCGAGACCACCTTCGGACCCCATACGATGCCGCCGCCCGCAAGGATCAGCACGAGGCCGACCGCGATCGCGGTCTTGAACGGAAAGCCATCGCCGAACAGACGCTTCGGCTTGTCGCGACCGGGTTGCGGCCACGAACGCGGCAGCGGCGGCGGCTGGTCGTCCGGGGCCCCGCCGGATGATTCATCGTAGGGATAGGCTCCCTCGAAGGCGCCGCGATTCTCGAGGCTCGGCTCCAGGCGATCGAATTCCGGTGACGGTGAAGGCACATTGGCGTAGGTGCGGCGAGCCGAGCGGTTGGCCTGCGCCGCCGCGCGGCCGAGATCATCGGCATCCGCTGTGACGTCGCGGAAGCCCGGCACCGGCGGCGGCGGCGAACGATCAGACTCCGGATTGCGGCGCGGCTGGCCCTGCCGCTCCCGGATAGGCGGCGCATCCTGCATCGGATCAGGCGGCGCGGACGGTCGCCATGACGGCGACGGATCGGCAGGCGGCGGATCGGGGCGCGGGTTGCGCGGTTGAGGCGTTATATTCGCGCGCGGGCGCACATGCGGCGGCGCGGCCCTGTCCTGTGACTTCGCCGCCGCGCGGG
>JBIQHO010000166.1:0-7802 GCA_044508545.1 Bradyrhizobiaceae bacterium
GGCTATGGGCAACAAGCGCCGCCCCTTCCTTGTCGGCAGACCGCAAACGGGATGGCAGACGTTGACGCAGGATGAAGCGATCCGCGCCGCGCTGCGGGAGATGCACCGCCGCGGCGTCGACATCGACCGCGCCCCGCAGGAGGCGCTTGATCTGGTTATCGATGCGAATTTGCCGGTGGAGGAGGATCACCCTGCGCTGAGGCCGAGGGGCGCAACGCGGCGTTGAGAAACTCAATCCCGACCGATTTCAGTGTGAATAACTGTATAAGAACAAAAAAAGAACATTATTTTCAGGCGATTGATTACAACCAACTTTTCAGCCTTGCAACCTTGCCACGAAACCACCACATGTAGTTGGGGTAAGAAACAAGGCCACCTGTTGGTGTGTCAGAACCTTCCGATAAGGGAACTTCTAATGGCAAAGACTGCTGCTAAAACGGGTGGTACTTCCCGGGTTCGATTCGTGATGTTTGATGCCGAGGTCGCTGAAGGCGAGATCGGACAGATCACCCAGGCAATTCAAAACGCGTTGCGCGGGCCCGCCCAATCGGTCGGCAGACGTCTTGCATCTACCTCCGCCTTGAAGGCACTGGAGGTCAATGGCCACGCTGACGAAGCCGAGGCCGAGTTCGATCAAGAGGACGAGGTTACCGATGTAGAGGTAACGTCGACAACTCCGAAAGCCAAAGCGCCGCGTAAGGCTGCTCCGAAACCAACCGTTATACAAATCGACATCACGAGTGAGCCGCCGCTGTCGTCAATCATCGACCCGAAGAGTAATCACCGGCGCTATTTGGCCATCGCGGCTTGGCTGCATGACCATCGTGCTCTCGAGGCAGTAACTGCCGACCACATCTACACATGTTACCGGCATCTCAATTGGCCAACCGACATTCTCGACTTTGCTCAACCTCTGCGTGAACTGAAACATAAGCAGTATTTCACCACGCCGGAGCGCGGTAAATACGCCATCAACCAGCTTGGGCTTGCGAGGGCAGCCGAGGGCGCTTCCGACTAATGCAGCTTCAGGAGTTGGTAGAGCAGGTGCCGGACTTCGACGTAGCGGCACCAAAGGAGCGGATCAAGCTCTTCGCCTGGTGGCTTCATACCCACGGCGGGAAAGAGCTTTTCTCTCCTGTCGATATCCGAGGCTGCTACGATAAACTCCATATCGATGAGCCACCCGCCCTTGCCACTTACCTAACGAGGTTGTTCGAGGCGAAAGAACTGCTGAAGGAAAAGGGGCGGTACAAGCTTGAGCGTACTGTGCGCGTCGACCTCGATAAGAAGCATGGCATCCACCAGAGCGTGGTGGCGGTGAGCAAGCTCCTGATCGATCTAATCGGAAAAGTGCCGGACCTCGCCCAACAAAATTTTCTAGCTGAGGCGATCAAGTGCTACCGCGTGGAGGCCTATCGCGCATGCATCGTTATGGTGTGGAACGTCACCTACAACCACCTGATCAACTGGATAATAAACGACACCGGTCGACTCGGGAATTTCAACGCGACCATCATAAAGCGAAACTCAAAGAAGGCTGGACTGGTTATCACCAAATATGACGACTTCGAGGATTTGAAGGAGCGCGAAGTCATCGACATCTGTAGCACGGCTGGCCTTTACAACAGCAGTGTCTACAAAATTCTCGTCGGCAAATTGGATAGACGGAACATCGCCGCGCATCCTTCAGCGGTGGTGATGGTCCAATCTCAAGCTGACGACACAATCACCGACCTTGTAAATAACGTCATACTAGGCCTACTCTGAGCCGGTGAAGCTTAGGCGCGGGCATCGACACGGCTAACGGGACGACGCGCTCATTTGCGGTCAGCGCGATTGAAACTGCAGCCTCCGTGGTTCGCAGAATCGAGCGCTGTCGGCTAAGCGGCAGATTTTGACTACTCCTTCGTGCGGTTCATCCGCAATCGCGTTGAACGCCTCTCCGCCCCCACGCTCTATGCCCTCTCCCCCTTAGCCATCCTCCCCGCCAACCCATCCAGCACACCCGCCAAGTCCGCCTCCACCGCCGCCGCCTCAACCTCCACCACGCGATAGCCGCGCTCGGCCAGCCACGCTCCCCGCGCGGCACGGTCGCGAACGATAGCGTCGCTTTCGTTCGCGTTCACCAGTTCGATCGCGAGGCGCTGCGCGAACGACACGAAATCCGGAATGTGCCGGCCGACCGGGGTCTGCCGCTTGAACAGGCCGGCGAAGCGGCGGTCTGAAGTCAGCGCCTTCCACAGGAGGCGCTCGGCATCGGTGGGATTTCTCCGGAGCAGCCGCGCCAGCCCGCGCACCGTGCTGCTGCTGTCGGCGGAAGCCCCTCCCTGCCCCTGCTCGGCCAACAGCGCTCGCAGCCGCGTCGCCTGCGTGCCGTCGAGCACACCGCCCTTGGCCGGGCCCTTGCGCCCTTCCGCGATCGCCATGACGACTCCATGGAGCGTGTGCATGTCCTGCTTGGTCGGCTCCATGCGGGTGAAAATGTTGCGCAGGTTCACCAGCATGGTGTCGCGCTTTTCCGGCGGGCGGAGGAATTCCACCGTGTCGAGCTCAGTGACAAGATTGTCGAAGAACGCCTGCATCTGATGTTGCGAGGCCCGCTCGGAGCGTTCCGGCATCGCGAACGGCAACTCGCCTCGCGTCACCAGCTTGAACCATTCGTAGCCCATCAGCAGCACGGCCTGCGCGAGATTGAGCGAGGCGAAGCCCGGATTGACGGGATAGGTGATGATGCGGTCGGCCATCGCCACTTCCTCGTTCAGGAGCCCGGCGCGCTCGCGCCCGAACAGGATGCCGACATGACCGCCGGCCGCGATCTGCGCACTGGCCACGATAGCGGCCGCCTCCGGCGCGACGACCGGCTTGGCCTGATCGTGGGCGCGCGCGGTGGTCGCGAACAGCAGCGTGCAATCGGCCACGGCGTCGGCGACCGTGTCGAACAGCTCCACCTTGCCGATGATGTGATCGGCGCCCGCCGCCGCGCGCTGCGCCGCGACATTCGGCCAGCCGTCGCGCGGGTTGACGATGCGCAGCCGCATCAGGCCGAAATTGCCCATGGCGCGCGCCGCCATGCCGATGTTCTCGCCGAGTTGCGGCTCGACCAGAATAACGGTGAAGCCGGTCTCGGCGATGCCGGTTTTCGTCCTGTCGGTGCCCGACATCTCGCCTCGTCTTTCACCTTACGCTTGAGATTCTGGTTCAACGGCGTCGCTCGCCTCGTCTTCGATTGCGCCTTTCCGGATTTTTCTCAAGTCAAATAATGCACTTAGTGGAATCGAGCTGAACTTGCAGGGGAAGATGAACGCAAGCAGCCAAGTTTCGGCCGGGCTCACCGCGAAAACGTCAGAACATCTGGAAAATCAGTGCGGTAATGCCGTCCATTCGGCTTTCGCCTGCGCCGCCCGGATGCTATAGCCGGACACTTGCAGGCTTCCCCCTCCCGAAACGGCCCGATCCCCAAATGGCAAAAATCAAGGTGACCAATCCGGTCGTCGATCTCGACGGCGACGAGATGACCCGGATCATCTGGAAATACATCAAAGAGAAGTTGATCTATCCGTTCCTGGATATCGACCTGATGTATTTCGACCTGGGGATGGAATCCCGCGACAAGACCGACGACCAGATCACGGTCGACGCCGCCAACGCCATCAAGAAGGTGGGCGTCGGCGTCAAGTGCGCCACCATCACCCCCGACGAGGCCCGGGTGAAGGAATTCGGCCTCAAGCACATGTGGAAGTCGCCGAACGGCACCATCCGCAACATCCTGGGCGGCGTGATCTTCCGCGAGCCGATCATCTGCAAGAACGTGCCCCGCCTGGTCCCCGGCTGGACCAAGCCGATCATCATCGGCCGCCACGCCTACGGCGACCAGTACCGCGCCACCGACATCAGGTTCCCGGGCAAGGGCACGCTGAGCATGAAGTTCGTCGGCGAGGACGGCACGGTGATCGAGCGCGAGGTGTTCAAGGCGCCCGGCCCCGGAGTCGCGATGGAAATGTATAATCTCGACGATTCCATCATCGATTTTGCCCGCGCCTCGCTGAACTACGGCCTGCTGCGCGGCTACCCCGTCTATCTCTCGACCAAGAACACCATTCTGAAAGTCTATGACGGCCGCTTCAAGGACATATTCCAGGATATCTACGACCGCGAGTTCAAGACGCAGTTCGAGGCCCGCAAGCTGACCTACGAGCACCGCCTGATCGACGACATGGTGGCCTCTGCGCTGAAATGGTCCGGCGGCTATGTCTGGGCCTGCAAAAATTACGACGGCGACGTGCAGTCGGACACGGTGGCGCAGGGCTACGGCTCGCTCGGGCTGATGACCTCGGTGCTGCTGACCCCGGATGGCCAGACCGTCGAGGCGGAAGCCGCCCACGGCACCGTGACGCGGCACTACCGCGAACACCAGAAGGGCAAGGAGACGTCGACCAACTCGATCGCCTCGATTTTCGCCTGGACCCGCGGCCTGTCGCATCGCGCCAAGCTCGACGACAACGAGGCGCTGGCGCATTTCGCGGCCACGCTGGAGAAAGTCTGCGTCGACACCGTCGAGGCCGGCTTCATGACCAAGGACCTCGCGCTTCTCGTCGGCGCCGATCAGCGCTGGCTGTCCACTACCGGCTTCCTCGACAAGGTGGCGGACAACCTGACCAAGGCGATGGCGGAATCGTAACGCGCGGCCTCCCCAATCCTCTCCCCGGGATAAGGAAGCGGACCGTAGGCAGCATCTATCTATCTGGATGGACCAGAATTAAACGTTCACGCCGCCGACGGCGCGCTCCCCTCTGCCGAATTCGGATTGCTGTCGGGAGGCGCAGCCGCATCGGCGGGGCGGCTCTGCGGCACGATCTCAGCATCGGCGGTCTGCGCCAGCATCGCGCGGGCGATTTCGGTTTCGCCCATGATAACCGACGTCGCGCCGTGAAACTTCAGATGAGCGACCTCCTCTTCGGAATGCGCCCGTGCGATGATCGGCAGGCTTTCGCTGATGGCGCGCGCCTTGGCGACGATCTGGCCTCCCTCGAAACCGTCGGGGATCGCGACCAGCAACCCGCGCGCAGCGCCGACATTGGCCGCCTGCAGCATGCCGGGCCCCGCAGCGTTGCCGGTTATGACCTCCACGCCTTCCTGCTTGAGCCGCTCGACGGTGCCGGGATTGTCCTCGATCACGAGAAGCGGGGTCCCCGCCTCGCGCAGCGCGCGGCTGACGACGCTGCCGACGCGGCCATGTCCCACCAGCACGACATGACCCGTCAGCGCCGACACCGGCAGCGGCACCTGCGGCGATTCCTCCTCTGAATCATTCGAGGGTTTTTCGCCATTCTTTTTCTCGACACGCACCATCACGCGGTCGAGCACCGCGAACCACAACGGATTGAGCATGATGGTGATGATGGCGCCGGCCAGCACCAGGTCTCGCCCGCGCTCGGTCATCAGCGACAGGCTGACGCCGAGGCTGACCAGAATGAACGAGAATTCGCCGATCTGAGCCAGGCTGGCGGAGATCGTCAGCGCCGTCGAGTTGGAATAGCCGAACACGCGCACGATCGCATAGGCCGCCAGCGACTTGCCGAACAGGATGATGAACAGCGTCGCCAGCAGCGGCAGCGGCTCCTTCATAATGATCAGCGGATCGAACAGCATCCCGACCGAAACGAAGAACAGCACCGCGAACGCATCGCGCAGCGGCAGCGTTTCGCTGGCGGCGCGCTGGCTCAGTTCGGACTCGCTGAGGATCATGCCGGCAAAGAACGCGCCGAGCGCGAACGATACGTCGAACAGCGTCGCCGCGCCGAACGCCACGCCGAGCGAAATGGCGAAGACCGCAAGCCTGAACAGTTCGCGGGAGCCGGTATGCGCCACATAATGCAGGATCCACGGGATCACGCGGCGGCCGACCACAAGCATCAGCGCCACGAAAGCGGCGACCTTTCCGAGCGTCAGCGCCATCGGCCAGACTAGCGCCGACAGCGCCATGGTGGTCGCAGCCTCACCGTTCATCAAGCCGGCGAGCGGCGGCAGCATCACCAGCGTCAGCACGCAGGCGATGTCCTCCACGATCAGCCAGCCGACCGCAATGCGGCCGCGCTCGGTCTCGATCAGGCGCCGCTCCTGCATCGCGCGCAACAACACCACGGTGGACGCCGTCGAGAGCGCAATGCCGAACATGATGCCCTTGCCGGTGCTCCAACCGAGGAACCAGCCCAGTCCCCAGCCCATTACCGTCGCCGCCGTGATCTGCACCACGGCGCCGGGCACGGCGATCGCCCGCACCGACCACAGGTCCTTCAGCGAGAAGTGCAGCCCGACGCCAAACATCAGCAGGATGATGCCGATCTCGGCGAGTTCATTGGCGATATTCTGGTCGGCGACGAAACCCGGCGTGAACGGCCCCATCACGACGCCCGCCAGCAGATAGCCGACCAGCGGCGATACCCGGGCGCGTTGCACCAGCGCACCAAAGATGAACGCCAGCACGAGGCCGATCACGACGGTGGAGATCAGGGGCGTGTTGTGTTGCATGGGGCATATTGTTGCATATGCGAGCAGGATGCCACACGGTTATCGGCTACCCATCGCCGCACCGGCCGAAAGCCGTCTATCCTTTCGCTGCGACGACAAGCTGTCGATCGCGCACCAGCCTCCTGAACCTCGACGCCGCTGCAAGCGATCCAGCGCCGAACTTCATCATGAACCGCGAGATGTCACGGTGCTGACATGTTGCTGCGGATATCATCCTCCAGCCGGAGAGAAAGGGTGCGCCATGTCCAGTTCCACCAGTTCCGTCGGCCGCTTCGTCTGGTACGAATTGATGACCAGCGACGTCGAAGCCGCCAAGGCCTTCTACACCAAGGTCGTCGGATGGCTGACCGAGGACACGGCCGTGACCGGCATGACCTACACTCTGTTCAAAGTTGGCGAGGTCCATGCCGCGGGCCTGATGGCGCTGACCGAGGATGCGCGCAACCGGAGCGTACCACCGTGCTGGACCGGCTACGTCGCAGTCGACGACGTCGACGCCAGTTCCGACCAGTTCAAGAAGCACGGTGGCGCGGTCCATATGCCGCCGTGCGATATCCCCAGTGTCGGCCGCTTCGCCATCGTCGCAGACCCGCAAGGCGCGGTGCTGGCGCTGTTCAAAGGCACGACGCCGCAACAGGCTCCTGCGTTCGGTAAGCCCGGCCATGTCGGCTGGCATGAATTGATGACCGCCGATTGGGAAAAGGCCTTCGCATTCTACGCCACGATGTTCGGCTGGCAGAAGGCCGACGCCCTCGACATCGGACCGATGGGCAAATACCAGCTTTTCACCGCCGGCGAGCATCCGATCGGCGGCATGTTCAACAAGCCCGCCAAAATACCGGCGCCGTTCTGGCTCTACTATTTCAGCATCGACGCGATCGACGCCGGCGTTGAACGCGTAAAATCCGGCGGCGGCACCATCATCAACGGACCGATGGAAGTGCCGGGCGACCTGTGGATCGTGCAATGCACCGATCCGCAAGGAGCGATGTTCGCGCTGGTCGCACCGAAGAAATAACCGCCGCGCAGGTCCGCAGCGCAAGCCTGCTGCCGCGGTCCGACATGCCAGGCGCGCTTCTTAACGTAACCGCGTCGCTCGGAAACGCGCTGGCTAGAGTCTGTTATGAAATCCAAGAACACCGAGTGAACATAACGGTCGTTGTGGCGGCGAAAGACCAGACGAAGGCGTGAGATGCTCGGCTGACACCAACTCAAAGATGTCGAAACGCTCTTCAGGAAGTGGTTTTCTGCAACTTTACGTTGGTCCCTAACAG
>JBIQHO010000167.1:0-7723 GCA_044508545.1 Bradyrhizobiaceae bacterium
GAAGGCCGCAGCGTTGCAAGATGCGCGTGCCATGCTTCCGCAAGCCGCGCGCGTGGCTGTTGCCGCGACAGCGCCAGGCTTTCCGCCGACCACTGTTCGTAGCTTTTGTCGAGCAGCGGCAGATCGAGCAGCCATTCGCCGGGATAGTCGACGATGTCCAGCGTCAGCGTCTGGTCCGAGCCGTTTTGCCGCTGATAGCCGATCACGAGCCGCAACTCGCTGATATCGACCGTCGAGTTCGGCCAGCGCCGTTCCGTGACCAGCGTATGGACGTGTTGCTCATAGTTGAAGCGCGGCACCGCATCGTCCGGCTGCGGAGCAAGCTGCGCGCGCGCGATGCGACCGCTGGCGAGCGATTCAAACACCGGAAACCGGCCGCCACGCGACAGGCCATGCACCAGCGCGGTGATGAACACCGTTTTGCCGGCGCGCGACAGCCCCGTTACGCCGAGCCTGACCGTCGGGTTGAAGAAGTTTTCGCCGTAATCCAGCAGCGCGCGCGCCGACAGACGCGCTTCTTCAACGATATCGGAAAAGCTGGAGGCCATATCGATGCAATGTCGATCCCGGAATATGGATTGGCGTGTAAATCGCGCCTGCGCAACCGCAAGGTGGCGATTGCCGGTCGAAAATCAAGTTTCGGTGCTGAGACGAGCCGTACATCATGTGTGTTCAGATTTCGTTGAGATGGGTCGGCCGTCATTGTAGCGCTTTTCTGCTGGCGCAAGACACCGAAAATAGCCCTTGGGACTGGAGTTTGCGGCTTCGTTAAAACTGCGAATGCACCTGCGAAGATTTCACTTTTACGCGCCAGGGCTAACGATCTTTCCGTACGCGCACGAAAAGGGCTCGACATCGCGCAAAGCGTGACAAGCGGAAGGATGGTCTTGCCATGTTGCAGTGCGCTACGTGGCGGGCGCACCGCCTGCATTCGCAATCCGCAATGCCTGCAAGTCGCCGGCCACGCCGGCATTGACGCTCGCGCTGTGACAAGGACTGCGAGACAGGTGAAGGTCTTCGGCACTTGCCGCCGTGCAGTTCGCGGCTGAATTGGATCAGTGTGCTCGACCGGAGCAGGATGGCCTTCCGCTTGGCTGCGCGCTGCGGCCTGACCTTGCTACGGACCGTTGCCGCTTGTTCCGGCATAACTTACCGCACCCGCTAAGCTGTTCGCCGGACGCTCCCAGCGGGAGAAATTTATAACAACCTGTAATTGCGGTAAATAATGTTTAACAACTAAAGAGATATTGTGGTCGCCGGGCATCTTGGGGGATCACATGAGCTTTCTGACGGCGTCCCGCGACGCGCAGGCGCAACTTGACGCGCTGAACCGGTCCCAGGCGGTGATCGAGTTCGATCTCGACGGAACGATCATCACCGCGAACGCGAACTTTCTCAACGCGATGGGATATACGCTTGCCGAAATCCGCGGCAAGCATCACAGCATGTTTGTCGACCAGCAACGCCGCGACAGCCACGAATATCGCGAATTCTGGGACGCTCTGCGACGCGGTGAATATCAGACTCGGGAGTTCAAGCGCGTCGCCAAGGGCGGGCGGCCGATCTGGATCCAGGCGTCCTACAACCCGCTGCTGGATCGTCGCGGCAAGCCATTCAAGGTGGTCAAGTTCGCCACCGATGTCACCCAACGCAAACTGCGCAGCGCCGATTGCGAAGGTCAGCTGAAGGCGATTCACAAGGCGCAGGCGGTGATCGAATTCAATCTCGACGGCACCATCATCACCGCGAACGAGAATTTCCTGAACACCCTTGGTTATCGGCTGGACGAGATCCAGGGACGGCATCACCGGATCTTCGTCGACCCGACTGAGCGCGACGGCGCGGCCTACCAGGCATTTTGGGATTCGCTCCGGCGTGGCGAATATCAGGTGGCCGAATACAAGCGGATCGGCAAAGGTGGCCGGACAGTCTGGATTCAGGCGGCGTACAATCCCATCCAGGATGCGGAGGGAGCGCTGATGAAGGTGGTCAAGTTCGCCACGGACGTGACGGCGCAGGTCGAAGACCGGATGCGCCGCCTGGACTTGCAGAAATCCATCGACACCGATCTCGGCCAGATCACCGGGTCCGTTGCCGCGACCTCGGAGCGCGTGACCTCGGCGGCGGATGCGTCCACCCAGGCCTCCTCCAATATGCAGGCCGTTGCGGCCGGCGCGGAAGAACTCGCGGCATCAGTCAGCGAGATCAGCCGTCAGGCGGCGGACGCGCTCGCGATTTCCCAACAGGCCGTTACGCAGGCCAACGAGACCAGTTCCATCGTGTCCGGCCTTTCCACCGCGGCGCAGAAAATCGGCGACGTTGTCCAGCTTATCAACAGCATCGCCGAGCAGACCAATCTGCTCGCGCTCAACGCCACCATCGAGGCGGCGCGCGCAGGCGAAGCCGGCCGTGGTTTTGCAGTGGTCGCTTCGGAAGTGAAGAGCCTGGCCTCGCAGACCGCCAAGGCCACCGATGAGATCAGCGGCCAGGTGGCCGAGGTTCAGAATACCACCGGCAGCGCCGTCGCCGTCATCGAGGCCATCACCCAGACGATTTCGCGCATCAATGAAATATCGGCGGCCATCGCTGCATCGGTGGAGGAACAGGCGTCCGTGACGCAGAGCATTTCGTCCAACATGCAGGTTGCGGCCAAGGGTGTTGCGGATATCACCTCGAACATGAGCGAGATCGCCCATGTCACGCAGTCCGTGGATGCCGCGACCCGCAAGGTCAGGGAGGCATCGCGCGCGCTGGCGTAACGACGGCATCGAGCGAAGAGCAGTCGCACCCTTCTCTCGATGCAATCTCCATGGCATGGTTGATCCCGAAAAAAGTGCGACCGGTTTTGGTCGCGCGTGAGGAGAACCTCCGTGGCTGGTTCCAACATCGCTGGCGACTTCAACTTCGATCTCGGCGAAACCGCGGACGCGATCCGCGAGACGGTTCGCGACTTTTCCGCCAACGAGATCGCGCCGCGCGCTGCCGAGATCGACAGGACCAATCAGTTCCCGCGCGACCTCTGGCCCAGACTGGGCGCGCTCGGGCTGCACGGCATCACGGTCGAGGAGGAGTATGGCGGCGCCGGTCTCGGCTATCTCGAGCATTGCGTCGTCATGGAGGAAATCTCGCGCGGGTCGGCTTCGGTCGGATTGTCCTATGGCGCGCATTCCAATCTCTGCATCAATCAATTGCGCCGCAACGGCAGCGAGGCGCAGAAGCGCAAATACCTGCCGAAGCTGATGTCCGGCGAGCACGTCGGTGCGCTGGCGATGTCCGAGACCGGCGCCGGTTCGGACGTCGTGTCAATGAAGACCCGCGCCGACAGGAAGGGCGACCGCTACATTCTCAACGGCAGCAAGATGTGGATCACCAACGGACCCGTTGCGGAAACGCTGGTGGTCTACGCCAGCACCGACGTCGCGGCGGGGGCGCGCGGCATTACCGCCTTCATCATCGAAAAGGGCTTTAAGGGTTTTTCGACCGCGCAGAAGCTCGACAAGCTCGGCATGCGCGGCTCCGACACCTGCGAACTGGTGTTCGAGGATTGCGAGGTGCCCGAGGAGAATGTGCTCGGCAAGATCGACGGCGGCGTCGGCGTACTGATGTCCGGCCTCGATTACGAGCGCGTTGTGCTCGCCGCCGGACCGCTCGGCATCATGCAGGCCTGCATGGACGTGGTGATGCCTTACGTGCATGAGCGCAAACAGTTCGGACAGCCGATCGGCAGTTTCCAGTTCGTGCAGGGCAAGGTCGCCGACATGTACGTCACCATGAATGCATGCCGCGCCTACGTCTACGCGGTGGCGAAGGCCTGCGATCGCGGCGAGACCACACGCGAGGACGCGGCAGGGGCGATCCTCTACACGGCGGAGAAGGCGACGCAGTGCGCGCTGGACGCGATCCAGTTGCTTGGCGGCAATGGTTATATCAACGACTATCCGACCGGCCGCCTGTTGCGTGACGCCAAGCTCTATGAAATCGGCGCCGGCACCAGCGAAATTCGCCGCATGCTGATCGGCCGCGAGCTGTTCGAGAAGAGCGCGTAGTTATCCGTCATTCCAGGGTGCGACGCAGTCGCAAAACCCGGAATCCGGCGCCGAAGCAGCGTCGTGTTGCCGGATTCCGGATGGCCGCTGACGCGGATTCGGGAATGATGGGAGATTTGGAATAAAAAAGCCCCTCACTCCAGCGGCAGGTCGTTGACCTTGGCAACCCATGCCCGCACATCGATCATAACCTGCGGCAGCACCGCCCTGGCCTCCTGCACGGTCATGCCGGGCTTGATGCGCGGATCGTAGAGGATGTTGAGGATGTACTGGTCGTAGATGTCGAAGAAGCCCATCTGGACGTCGTCATTGAACATGGTCCACGGCACGGAACTGGTGTCGTTGATGGGGCCGAGCGACTGCAGCAGTTCCTCATAGGCGCAGTCGAGGAAAACGAAGTCGCCGTTGTCGACGGTCAGGATCACGTCGGAATGCTCGATCTCGAATGTCTCGTTCTTGCGGAAACCGGACAGGCATTGCGGATCGAGCGAGGTGTGGATTTCGCGGGCGCGCCTGGCGCCGTAGAGCGCGGCGATGGTGCGATTGAGGTCGCGGTCGCGGACGAGTCGGACGGTGACGTTGGCCGCATCGGCGCTGTCCGTCATGGCAATATCGAGATGCCGGACGCGCCTTGCGATGTCGGCGACGACTTTCGCCAGTTGCGCCTTGCGGCGGGCGCGATTGACGCCCTCCGCGAACACGCGCACCGGCCCGTCATATTTGCGGATGCGGTCGACCCGGCCGGCGAGATGGTACTCGGCGCCGAAAGCAATCTTGAAGAACCCGTCGAGAATCTCGTGATCGGTGAAGACCCTGCTCTCGACGTGCTGACGCGCAGACGCTCCTGCAAACTCGGCGATGGCGGGCTGCAAGGGGGCATGCGCGACGCAGATGGCCGCTCCGATCAAGGCGGCGGCAACAAGCCTGAGCGAAGCGATATGCATCGCGGTCCGCCTTCCTCAACCCGCGCGCGGGCGTGAAAGCTGTTTTGTTCGCACCCGCATTCCCGGTTGGCGCGCGCCGATCTAGTTCTTCACCACCACCATGGTGCCGACCGACACGCGGTCATAAAGATCCTTCACATCCTCGTTCGTCATGCGGAAGCAGCCGGACGACACCGCCTGGCCGATCGTCTCCGGTTCGTTGGAGCCGTGGATGCGATAGAGCGTCGAGCCGAGATACATCGCGCGTGCGCCGAGCGGATTGTCGATGCCACCTTTCATGTGGCGCGGCAGATCGGGGCGCCGGCGCAGCATCTGCGCAGGGGGCGTCCAGCTCGGCCATTCCTTCTTGGCGCTGATGCGGTGGACGCCGCCCCAGCGGAAACCGTCGCGGCCGACGCCGATGCCGTATCTCAGCGCCCGGCCGTCGGGGAGAACCAGATAAAGCCGCCGCTCGCTGGTGCTGATGACGATGGTGCCCGGCGCATATCGGCTGTGGAAATAGACGACCTCTCGCGGGATCGGGTTGGCGGAGGTAAAATGGGGGCCGAAATCCATGATGTCGCGCGTATCGTTGAACTGCGCGAAAGCGGCCCTCGCATTGAAGGCAAAAGCGGCGACAATCAAAAGAGCCAAAACGCGCGTCATTATGTCCTCGCATCAGTCGATCCGGTTGCGAGACAGGCCACAATTCGTCCGGTTTCGCAAGGCGCAGTCGTGTGAGGAGGATTCTTCCCGCGTAAACGTTGCGAAAAGGTATCAAAGGGCAGGTCCCTGCTCACGAAGAAAGGTCGGCCATGGCAGCCCTGCGCGGGCAATCCTTTGACGCACGGCTGGAACGATGTTGATCTCGGCTTCGTTCGAACGACAGGAGCGGAGCGCAAGGATGAACGGTGCTGAAAGCCTGGTGCGGACGCTGGTTCATGGCGGCGTGGACGTCTGCTTCGCCAATCCGGGCACCTCCGAGATGCATTTTGTCGCGGCGCTGGACCGCGTGGAGGGCATGCGCTGCGTGCTCGGGCTGTTCGAAGGCGTGGTCACCGGCGCCGCCGACGGCTATTTCCGCATGAAGGGCGTGCCGGCCTGCACCCTGCTACATCTCGGTCCGGGGCTCGCCAATGGCCTCGCCAACCTTCACAACGCCGGGAAAGCTGGTTCCGGCATCGTCAACATCGTCGGCCAGCACGCGGTTGACCACGTCAGACACAATGCGCCGTTGACATCGGATATCGAGGGGCTGGCGCGGCCGATGTCGGGTTGGGTCCGCAGCTCGCCGAATTCGAAATCGGTCGCCTGCGACGGCGCGGCGGCGATCGCGGCTGCCACGAGTTCGCCGCCGCAGATCGCGACTCTGATCCTGCCTGCCGATACCGCGTGGAACGAGGCCGACGGCATTGCCGCGGTGCCCGAGAATTCGCAGCGCCCCGGTTATTCGCAGCCCGCGGTCGATGCCGCGGCCAGGATCCTGCGCAGCGCAGGCGGGGAGACCTTGCTGTTGCTCACGGGCGGCGCGCTGAGCGAGCCGGGACTGGCGCTGGCCGGCATGATCGCGGGCAGGACCGGCTGCAAGGTGATGGCGCAGACCTATAACGCCCGCATGGCGCGCGGTCGCGGCCGCTTTTCCATCGACCGCATTCCCTATGTGGTCGAACAGGCTTTGCGCGTTCTGAAGCCCTTCAGGACCATCATTCTGGTCGAGGCCGACGAGCCCGTCGCGTTCTTCGCCTATCCGGACAAGCCGAGCCTCTTGAAGCCCGAGGGCTGTTCGGTGCAACGCATGACGGCGCGGGGCGACAATTCAGTGGCTGCGCTGGAAGCGCTGGCGGACGCCGCGGGCGCGAGGCGAGCGGATATGACGCCGCAGAAGCCGGTTGAACTCATAGCGCCCACCGGACAACTCAATCACGCTTCCATCGCGCAGGCGATCGCCGTAGCCATTCCGGAGAATGCCATCATCGTCGACGAGTCGATCACGACGGGCCGCGGATTCTTCCCGCCGACCGCCGCCGCCGCTCCGCATGACTGGCTGCAGAACATGGGCGGCTCGATCGGCTTTTCGACGCCGGTGGCGACCGGCGCGGCGGTGGCCTGTCCCGATCGTAAGGTGATCTGCCTGGTCGGCGACGGCAGCGCGATGTACACGCTGCAATCATTGTGGACGCAGGCGCGCGAGGGCCTCGACGTCACCACCGTCGTTTTCTCCAATCGCATGTACCAGATCCTGCGCGGCGAGTTCGACGGCGTGGGCGCCGGCGAGCCCGGCGAACGGGCGAGGGACATGCTGAGCCTCGATCGCCCAAACCTCGACTGGGTGTCGCTCGCGAAGGGCATGGGCGTGCCGGGCCGGGCCGTGACGACCGCGGACGACTTCAACAGGGCGCTTGCCGAGGCGATGGCGGAGAGGGGGCCGCGCCTGATCGAGGTGCAGATGTGAGACGATGAGACGATGAGGAGCCCGTCGGTAAAGAGCGGCCAATACGTTGAATGCGACAGGGATGCGCCATACCTGCAAGACTTAGATGAGCCTGACCTATGTCATCCCCGATGTTCACGGCCGCTTCGATCTGCTGAGCGAAGCGTTGCACCGGGTTCATGCCCACGCCGCCGGCAATGGCGGTACGCTGGTGATGCTCGGCGATTATGTCGACAAGGGGCCGGACAGCAGCAAGGTCATCGCAAGGCTGCGGCGCGGAATGCCGGACGGCTGGACCTTCGTTCCGCTCAAGGGCAATCACG
>JBIQHO010000168.1:0-7700 GCA_044508545.1 Bradyrhizobiaceae bacterium
ATTGTGAATAGAGCAGCCAATCCAGCGGCTGTTCGGTGATCCCCAGCCACAGGACAAAGCTATTCACCGCGCCGCTGCGCCCGAGGATGTCAGCCCAGGCGAAGGTACGCAGGATATAGTTGACCAGAAACGGAACCGAAAACAGGAATAAGACGGTCCGCACAAGGTCTGGCCGTACCCTCGTGGCGATCAGGAAGGCGACGGGATAGGCGATCAGAAGCATGATCACCATCGAACTTGTCGCTACCCAGAGGCTTCGGATGAAGACCTCGAACCTGACCCCGCCTAGAAAAGCCCGATATGCGTCCAGGACGAAGGCCGGACGCATTGAGAACCCGGTCTTCTGCCAGAAACTGATGACGGCCATGATCGCGATGGGGGCAAGGATGAATGCCCCCACCGTCACAAGAGGAATACCAAACGCGAACAGTCGCGCGACCGATGATTTTCCAGAGACGGACATCTGCCAACTCTTTGCGTTCGGCGGCCTCCGTCTAGGCAGACTTGAAGCGCTGCCATTCCTCTTCATACAAGTCGACGTTGGTCGGCCAGCGGTTCTGCCAGGTGCCACCGGCCGCAAATCGATCCTGTACGCCAGCAGTGATCGCTGCGATCCGCTTGGCCTCTTCAGGTTTAAACAGGTCCGGATTCGCGGCTGCGAACTCGGCAGCGCCGGGATTGGTTATGTAGCCGCGCAGCCCCGTGATGGTCGCGCCATACCAAGGTCCCAACATGAAATCCAGGAGCGCATAGGCAGCGTCGGTCTGCTCCTGGCTGCGAGAGGGATTGTTGACTATGTAGGCCGCCATAGCCCAGAGCAAATAGCCCTCTTTGGGAGAGGCATATTTCACGTTGGCTCCCTGGGAGTTGGCGACGAACACCATCGGCTCCCAACAGTCCATCACGTGGACTTCACCGCTGACCAATAGTTTGACGGCCTGTTCGAAGCTGGACCAGATGACGCGGAACTGGCCTTCTTTCTTCTTTTCGATCAGAAAGTCGATCACGGTCCTCAGTTCTTCAGGCTTCATGTCGGCGGGATCTTCGATCTGCGCCAAGCCACTCGCCTTTAGATACAGCGCCGTTTTCTGCCCCGCCGTTGTGTAGTTATCCTCAAGGGAGGCAAAGCCACGAAACTTGGGGTCGAACAGGGCGCCGTAGCTGTCCAGTTCGCCGGCCTTTTCGGGCAGATAGGCAAACGAATCCGCTTGCAGGACGGTCGGCACGCCATAGAGCTTGCCGTCATAACCGATGAAATTGAAGCCCGGGGTGCCTGGAGCAAGATATTTGGTGATGTAGGTGTTCTTTTCCCAGTTCGGCAATTTTGAGGTGTCGATCTCGGAAATCAGATCCGCCTCAGCCAGAGGCTTCTGCATGCCTCCGACGATGTTGATCAAATCGAATGTGGACCTACCGCCGCCTGCCAGCAGTTGGTTCACCACTGCAGAGGGGGCATTGCCCATCGCCACCAGGTTGACGCTGTTGCCGGTCTCTGCGGTGAAGCGCGACCAGTCACCCCCAGGGTCGCCGACGCCGATATCGGCCAATGTAACGGTCAGGCCGCCCTGGGCAAGTGCGCGGCGGCCGAAAAGGCCGGTGGCCAAGCCTGCACCGCCGAACAAGGCGGCCGCGGTCAGAAAGGTACGCCTGTCCAGTGAATGAAGCGGGTGTATGTCACGTTTCATGGATCTCCTCCTTCTAGCATATGTCGCTTTGGCCCATGCCGGCGTTGATCTGCCGATCGTTGTTCATGCCCACGCGGGGTATTAGTCCTGCTCAAGCAGGACGACGTCTTTCACCGCTACACTGATGGTTACGACCTCGCCTGCCTTTATCTCTTCGGCGCCGGCCTGCATCGCGGTCAGGCGCTGGCCATCGGCAAGGCAAAGATCGTAGCTCGTGTACAGCCCACGATAGACTATCTGCCCAACCGTGGCTGTCAGATGCAAGGTATCGGGTCTCGGCGCGTGCCGCAGACCGATCGCCTCTCCGCGGATTGCCACACTACCCGACAGGCGAGCCGGCAGCGGTCCGGGAACGAACACCGAAGCCTCCGCAACCTCGACGTGCCCTCCACCTTCTCGTGGCGTGATGCGGGCTTCCAGCACGTTGCATCCGCGAAAGAAACGGGCCACGAAAGCGGTCCGCGGGTGCTGGAAGATCGCCTTGGGCGCATCGCACTGTATGTAACGCCCACCGTTGAGGACGGCGACACGATCGCTCATCGTCAGCGCTTCTTCCTGATCGTGCGTGACATATACGAAGGTGGTGGCGGTGCGCTTCTGAATGGCACGAAGTTCGATTTGCATCTCACGCCGGATCTTTTCATCCAGTGCGGAAAGCGGCTCATCCAGCAGCAGAATCGTCGGGCGGGGCGCCAACGCGCGGGCAATGGCGACACGCTGCTGTTCGCCGCCGCTGAGCTGAGTAACACGACGCCCCTCGAACCCGCCAAGTCCGACTAGTTCCAGCAATTCCGTTACCCGCGCACGCGCCTCGCTCGCCGAGAGGGGAAGCCTCCGCAGGCCGTATCCAACGTTCCCCGCGACCGTCATATGCGGAAAGTTGGCGTATTGCTGGAACACCATACCCAGATGCCGTTTCCATGGCGGGGTATGCGTCATATCCTTTCCATCAATCAGGATCGAACCGGAATCAGCCTGCTCCAGGCCCGCGATCATCCGGAGAATGGTGGATTTTCCGGAACCGCTGGGGCCGAGCATGGTGAAGAACTCGCCCTGCCGTATGTCGATAGAAAAGTCGTCGGCTGGTACGGTCGAGCCGAACTTCTTCCCCAGGTGCCGCAACGACAGTATCGTATCGCTCATGCCTCGATCGCCCGAACCGCGGTCTCCAGAGCAATCCGAACTGCCGAGATCATCGAATCCAGGCTCATCGAGGCGAAATCCGCGCGTTGATGCATCTCCAATTGTCCATCTGCGGCGATATCGTCCAGCAATCGTGCGACCTGTTCGGGCAGATAGGGCAGGTGCATGAAGCCTGCCGAGGCTCCCTGCTGGTGAAGCATGCAGTGGTTGAGAACCAGATAGAGTGTTGCGTTGCACAGATATGTTCCGGCACTACCCGACTGTCGGCACGGCAGACCGGCGGCGCGGATCGCGGTCTGGATCGCGTCGATGGGCAGCGTCGAAAGATAGGCGTCCGGCCCGCCGGGCAGCACTTTGCCGTTCAGCCGATATCCCGCATTGTCGGCCAGCTCGAACAGCGACCAATTTGCTGCAACCCGTTCAAGACGGATCACGGATTCCCCGGGCCACAGCCCCAGAGACAGGATCACTCGCGGTGCCAGATCGTCAATCAACTGCGGCACTTGCCGCTGCACGGCATGGAAATCGACAGGCAGTGTGCGCCCGGTTACAGAAAGGCCCGCAACACGCGTGCCATCCAGTGCGCGCGCAACCGCTTCGGCCGGGTTCTGGTGACGCCCGCCATAACTTTGAAAACCCGTCACCAGGATCATTGTTCTCTCCCGCGCCTTTTGAAGCGGACGTCCACGCACATCCAGGCATTCTTATATTTTACCGGTAATTTATCGCCAAATTTTGGTGTGTCCAGAAGATTTTGGCGAAGTCACCTCAATAGGGGCGCTGTGAACCAAGTTGTGGCGCGCGTCAAAGCGCTACGCTCCGGCAAATTGCACGGAACGTGCCGGGTCGGACGGTTGCTATCGGCCGCCATGCTAGCGAAGTTAGGTTTGGCGGTTTTTGCCCTTGGGCAAAAATCACATATAAATCAGGAGTTTGGATGGTGGGCGATGACGGACTCGAACCGCCGACATCTTCGGTGTAAACGAAGCGCTCTACCAACTGAGCTAATCGCCCGCTTCCGGCCGGACCTTTAAGCGGTTCACTACGGCTTCGCAAGGTCAAATGAACGCCGGCGCCTCCCGCAGCCGGCATGGTTTGCCGCCCTTCAGCGCCCGAAGCGAAAAAACCCCTGAAGGTTTTCCATTATGCTGCCGCGGCACGCTTGACACCCTGCGGCGAACCTCTTATCCAGCGCCCATCGACGAACACGGCTGACACGTGTCCGTCACAGCGCGGGTGTAGCTCAGTCGGTTAGAGTGCCGGCCTGTCACGCCGGAGGTCGCGGGTTCGAGCCCCGTCACTCGCGCCATTTTCCAGCGGCAGAGCCGCTTCTCCTATAAGCTTTAGCGTTATCCCTCCCGTCTGCCAGAGGCAGCGGATGGTGCCGTCGTTTCGGTGGCGAGAAAGGTTCAAGGAACAAGTAAAAAGCCGGGAATGCCCGGCTGCCGGCCGCAAGGGCGACGGCGATGGCGGTTCCGTACACGGCATCGCGCCCAGCCGCCGCAGCGGCGCGGGATCACCTGCGCTGCACGGATGCGGCAAAACAAATGGATATGAACAGAGTGTGCGGTTCGGAAGCGGTCGTGGCGACCACCGGCATGTCGCCCCGAGACGGCTGCCCGGTTCCGGGACGACGGCATAGGGAAGAACAGGAACCGGAAGCGCGGCGCCTGAAAAGGCGCGGTCCGGTTCCCGGAAATCTCCGCTGCTCGACCGGAAGGAGGAATCGCCAGGCGCATGCCCGCCCCCAAGGACGCATGGCGATCTCGTGCGCGCAGGCTTCATGCGCCTGCGCGGCACCTTCCGACGATCAGTTGACGGCGTCCTTCAGGCCCTTGCCGGCCGTGAACTTCGGCACGTTGCGCGCCGGAATCTTGACCTCGGCGCCGGTCTGCGGATTGCGGCCGGTCGAGGCTTCACGCTTCGAAACGGAGAAATTGCCGAACCCCACCAGCCGGACGTCCCCGCCATTCTTCAATTCGCCGGTGATGACGGCAAACACCGCATCCACCGCCGACTGGGCCTTCCCCTTCTCGAGACCGGCCTGCTCGGCCACGGCGGACACCAGTTCGTTCTTGTTCATAAAATAATTCCTTCCATGAGAAAGCCGGGACCTCTCGACTCATCCGGCAGGGAACGGACTTTAGGAAGAAGCGGTTCCACAACCAAGCCGCCAGCCCCCCTGAAAAGCAAAAAAAGCCCGGAATACCGGGCTTTTTCCACGGAAAAGCCGGGCGCAAGCCCGGCTTTCCAGCAATGCATCAACCTCGGGCCGCAACCCTGGCTGGAGGCTCAGTGCGCGAACGCCTTGCCGGCATCCTCGCCCGCGTCTTCCGTCGCGGGCGCCGCCACCGCCGGCTCGACCCATTCGATCGGCTCCGGCATCCTGACCAGGGCATGCTTGAGCACCTCGCCGATCCGCGAAACGGGAACAATCTCCATGTTGTTCTTCACGTTGTCGGGGATCTCGGCCAGATCCTTGGCGTTGTCCTCCGGGATCAGCACCTTCTTGATGCCGCCGCGCAGCGCGGCCAGCAGCTTCTCCTTCAGGCCGCCGATGGGCAGCACCCTGCCCCGCAGCGTGATCTCGCCGGTCATGGCGACATCGGCCCGCACGGGAATGCCGGTGAGCACCGAGACGATGGCCGTGGCCATGGCCACGCCCGCCGACGGGCCGTCCTTGGGCGTGGCACCCTCGGGCACGTGCACGTGGATGTCGCGCTTGTCGAACAGCGGCGGCTCGATGCCGAAGTCGATCGCCCGCGAGCGCACGTAAGACGCCGCCGCCGAGATCGATTCCTTCATCACGTCGCGCAGGTTGCCGGTGACGGTCATGCGGCCCTTGCCGGGCATCATGACGCCCTCGATCGTCAGCAGCTCGCCGCCGACCTCGGTCCAGGCCAATCCGGTGACGACGCCGACCTGGTCGTCGGTCTCGGCCATGCCGAAGCGGAAGCGCGGCACGCCCAGATAGTCGTCGAGATTGTCCTTGGTGACCTTCACCGACTTCTTCTTCGTCTTCAGGATCTCCGTCACCGCCTTGCGGCCGAGCTTCATCAGCTCGCGCTCCAGGCTGCGCACGCCGGCTTCCCGGGTGTAGGTCTGGATGATGGCGCGGATGGCGTCATCGGAGACGGAGAACTCCTTCGGCTGCAGCGCGTGGTCGCGTATCACCTTGGGCAGAAGGTGCCGCTTGGCGATCTCGACCTTCTCGTCTTCCGTGTAGCCGGCGATGCGGATGATCTCCATGCGGTCCATCAGGGGCGCAGGGATGTTCAGCGTGTTCGCCGTCGTCACGAACATCACGCTCGACAGGTCGTACTCGACCTCGAGGTAGTGGTCCATGAAGGTCGCGTTCTGCTCGGGGTCCAGCACCTCCAGCAGCGCCGAGGACGGATCGCCGCGGAAGTCCTGGCCCATCTTGTCGATCTCGTCGAGCAGGAAGAGCGGGTTGGACTTCTTGGCCTTCTTCATCGACTGGATGACCTTGCCGGGCATCGAGCCGATATAGGTGCGCCGATGGCCGCGGATCTCGGCCTCGTCGCGCACGCCGCCCAGCGCCATGCGCACGAACTCGCGCCCGGTGGCCTTGGCGATCGACTTGCCGAGCGAGGTCTTGCCCACGCCGGGAGGACCGACGAGGCACAGAATCGGGCCCTTCAGCTTCTTCTGGCGGCTCTGCACGGCCAGGTATTCGACGATGCGCTCCTTGACCTTGTCGAGGCCGTAGTGATCGGCGTCGAGCACCTCCTGGGCATAGTTAAGGTCCTGCTTGACCTTGGAGTTCCTGCCCCACGGGATCGACAGCAGCCAGTCGAGATAGTTGCGCACGACCGTGGCTTCGGCCGACATGGGCGACATGGTGCGCAGCTTCTTCAACTCGGCTTCCGCCTTCTCGCGGGCCTCCTTGGAGAGCTTCGTCTTCTTGATGCGCGCTTCGATCTCGGCGGCCTCGTCGCGGCCGTCCTCGCCCTCGCCGAGCTCCTTCTGGATCGCCTTCATCTGCTCGTTGAGGTAGTATTCGCGCTGCGTCTTCTCCATCTGGCGCTTGACGCGCGAGCGGATGCGCTTCTCCACCTGGAGAACCGAGATTTCGGCCTCCATGAAGCCCATAGCCTTCTCGAGCCGCTCCTTGACGGAAAGCGTGCTCAGCATCTCCTGCTTTTCGGTGATCTTGATGGCCAGGTGCGAGGCGATCGTGTCGGCGAGCTTGGAATAGTCGTCGATCTGGCTGGCCGCGCCGACCACCTCGGGCGAGATCTTCTTGTTGAGCTTGACGTAGTTCTCGAAGTCGGAGACCACCGAGCGCGCCAGCGCCTCGATCTCGACCTCTTCCTCCTCCGGCTCGGCCAGCACGGTCGCGCGCGCCTCGTGGAAGTCGACGCGATCGGTGAACGAGGCGATCTTGGCGCGCGAGGCACCCTCGACCAGCACCTTCACGGTGCCGTCGGGCAGCTTCAGGAGCTGAAGCACGTTGGCGAGCGTGCCGACGTCGTAGATCGCGCCGGGCTCGGGGTCGTCGTCTGCGGCATTCATCTGCGTGGCGAGCAGGATCTGCTTTTCCTGACCCATCACCTCTTCCAGCGCCTTGATCGACTTCTCTCGCCCGACGAAGAGCGGAACGATCATGTGCGGAAACACCACGATGTCGCGCAAGGGCAGCACGGCGAACACGCCGTCGCCGGAAGACCTGGATACTTTGGCCATTGTCGAACCTTTCATGTCGCGGCCGCCCTTGGCCAACCGCGATTCCCATATTAACGACCGGGGATCGTTCCGCCTACCACCGTTTGCGACGGAAGCTTTGCAGCACGGCCTTCAACCCCAGCCTTCATCCGTTAGGTGGATGCCGGAAGGGCAAAGATCAAGTGG
>JBIQHO010000169.1:0-7696 GCA_044508545.1 Bradyrhizobiaceae bacterium
GCGGTGAGATGATCCGCGAGGTCGCGCAGGACTGGGTTACCTATGGCGATCCGCCGCACAAGTTCGAGGCCGGCACGCCGGCGATCGTCGAGGCGATCGGGCTCGGCGCGGCGATCGATTATGTGAACTCGATCGGCAAGGCGCGCATCGCGGCGCATGAGCACGATCTTCTGGTCTACGCGCAGGAGCGGCTACGCGAGATCAACTCGCTGCGCATCATCGGCGCCGCGCGCGACAAGGGGCCGGTGATCTCGTTCGAGATGAAAGGCGCGCACCCGCACGACGTCGCCACCGTGATCGACCGCGCCGGTATCGCTGTTCGCGCCGGCACCCATTGCGTGATGCCGCTTTTAGAGCGGTTCAACGTCTCCGCGACCTGTCGCGCCTCGTTCGGCATGTATAATACGCGCGAGGAAGTCGATCATCTGGCGCGGGCGCTGATCAAGGCACGGGAGTTGTTCGCATGAGCGACGTTGCCGAAATTGTTGTCAACAAGACCTGCCACATGCAGACCAGTTCAGTGCTGGCGCCGGAGGAAACCGAGCGCATGGGCACGGGGATCGTGGCCGCGCTGAAAACCGTGTTCGATCCGGAAATCCCGGCCGACATCTATGAACTCGGGCTGATCTACAAGATCGATATCAAGGATGACCGCGCCGTCGACGTCGAGATGACGCTGACGACGCCGAACTGTCCGTCCGCCGCGGAGCTCCCGACCATGGTTGAGAATGCGGTGGCGAGCGTTCCCGGCGTCGGTGTCGTGAACGTCAACATCGTCTGGGAACCGCCGTGGATGCCCGACCGGATGACCGACGAGGCGCGCCTCGTTCTCAATATGTGGTGACGATTTTACCTTCGGCCTGTGCTATGATCAGGGTTGATTTACTTCCAGGATTGACCAGATGACAGAAATGACGCCAACACCAGCAGCCAAGCCTAAACCGCGCCCGCGACCGCAGGTGATGCGGCTGACCGATGCCGCGGCGGCGCGGGTCAAGGAACTCGCGGCGCGCGCGGATTCGGCGATCGTCGGCCTGCGCGTCGGCATCAAGAACGGCGGATGCGCCGGCCAATCCTATACGGTGGAATATGCCCACGACATCAGGCCGACGGACGAGGTGGTCGAGGACAAGGGCGTGAAGGTTCTTGTCGACCCCAAGGCCGTGCTGTACCTGCTCGGCACCGAGATGGACTACAAGTCCGAAAAAATGCAGGCGCAGTTCATTTTCAACAACCCGAACCAGGTCTCGGCCTGCGGATGCGGCGAATCCGTGCAGCTGACGCCAGCCAAGATCGACGGCTGAGGTTTCGGGCGCCCCCTGAGCGGCGGCGCAAATTTCGGCGAAGCCCTCAAGGTTACATCGAGCGGACGTCAGGCCACCTGCACCTGGATGTCGGCGCAAAATGAACATTCCGCGTCGGCTTCGCAAACGACGCGATTGCGGCCATTGCGCTTGGCGGCGTACAGGCAGGTGTCGGCGCGCTCGATCAGCGAGTCCGTGGTGTCTCCGCAGCGAAGCATCGAGACGCCGACCGAGATCGTGACCCGGCCGAGGATTTCGCCGGTCGATTTTTTCTTCAACTCCTTGGCCATCACGGCGCGGCGGATGTGATCGGCGACGGTTACCGCCTGATGTACCCTGGTATTGGGCAGCACGACCGCGAATTCCTCGCCGCCGTAGCGCGCGGTGATGTCCTGGCCCTTGATGGTCTGCTTCAGCGACATAGCAACCAGCCGCAGCACCTGATCGCCGGTCAGGTGGCCGTAGTTGTCGTTGAATGATTTGAAGTGGTCGATGTCGAACATCAGAAGCGACAGCGACCCGCCTTCGTTGAGCGCCAGCGTCACTGCGTCCGCGACGGCGCGGTCGAAATATTTGCGGTTGCCGAGACCGGTGAGCGGATCGGTCATGCTCTCGGTCCTGATCGCTTCAAGGCTGTGCTGAAGATTGTTGATCTCGATCTTCGAGAGTTCCAGCCGGTTTTCGAGCGCCTTGTTGGCTTGCTGTATTTCGCTGGTGGATTTTATCAGCGCGGTGATGACAGCCTTGACCTGCTCACGGTCGTGGGCAACTCCGAGTTTTTCGGCCGCCCCCTTCAGGCTGTCGCCGAAGCCGGCCGTAATGCCGAGCGCGTCGGCGATGAGTCTCATCACGTCATCAATCTCAGTGATGACCCGTCCGCCGAGCTTGTCGATGCGCTCGGTGGTTCTGATCGGCGAGAGGTAGTTCTCGTAGATCTGTTCGAGATCGGATTCGGTCAGCTTGCCGCTGCGGGCGAGAGTCTCGTTGATGACCTTGTTGAACGCGGAATTGTATCCGGTGGCGTAGACGTACCAGATTTCGTAGTTGCGCGGGATCGCAGCCTGCCGCAGCGACCGGATCTGGCCGAGCGCCACCTCCGCGAACGCCATGGTGCGTTCATGTTCGTCCAGCTCAACCACTTCTGCGGCTCCGCCGACGATTCGACTGATCGTCGCCCCAAAACGACAAAGTATCAACGTAGAGTAATTGTTGGGAAACTAGCGGCAGAGAGTTTACGCGCGGTAAATGCTGTTTCAGCCGGGCAGCGGAGCCGCGCCGCCGGAGCGTTTTCGAGCGAAGTGGCTACCGGTTCGCATGAAGACACGTCGCTTATCTTTTTGATTGAGCATGATCTTTTTCCGAAAATCGGCTTCCACCCCGGATCACGTCCGGGGCAGGCTTTTTCGGGATCATGCTCTAAAGCCTTTCCGCTTCTGATGGAATCAGAAGCGGAGCTCTATATTTTTGATTTGACGCGTTTTCTTGACGCGAGCCGGTAGCCACTTCGCTTGAAAACGCTCTAAACGCTCAGCCGCGGGCGCGGATCGGGCGAAGCAGGAATGCGGGCAGGTGAGAATGATCTGCCGGCTCGGAGACGGTCTCGCGGCGCGGAGCGGGTGCGCGACCGATCGATGGCGGTTGTGGCGCGGCCATGGGCGCACTGGCCGTCGCAGCCGGGGCTTCGTGTCTCTGGTGATCGCCGCCGGAACGGCGTGGTTTGCGGCCCTCGCGCTTGCCGGCGCGGGCAAAGGTCTCGCCGCCCTTGTCGCGGGCCTGGCGGGAGCGGGACGGGCGGCGGCTCGTCGACGCCGTGTCGGCGCCGGAGTCGGCGTTGTTGTCATCGCCGGCGCCAGCTTCATGGCCGGGACAATCGGTCTTGATGTCCGCCTTGGGGATGGACTGACCGGTCAGCTTCTCGATCGCCGCAAGCGATTTGAAATCGGCGGGACAAACGATCGTGATCGCGGTGCCGGTGCGGCCGGCGCGGCCGGTGCGGCCGATGCGGTGGACGTAATCGTCGGGATGGTAGGGCACGTCGAAATTGAGAACGTGGCTGACCTCGGGAATGTCGAGGCCGCGCGCGGCCACGTCGGAAGCGACCAGCAACGGCAGTTCGCCCTTGCGGAATTGATCCAGCGAGGCAGTCCGCGCCGACTGGTCCATGTCGCCGTGCAGGGCGCCGGCGCTGAAACCGTGTTTCTGGAGCGACTTGCAGACGATGGCGACGTCACGCTTGCGGTTGCAGAAGATGATTGCGTTCTTGAGGTCCTGGGCTTCGCGCAGCAGGTGGCGGAGCAACTCACGCTTCTCGTGCGGTTCGCGTCCGCAACTGACCTGCGACTGCGCCACAGTCGCCGCCGTGGTTGCCGGCCTCGATATCTCGATCTTCTCCGGGTTGTGCAGGAAGGTGTCGGTGATGCGCCGGATCTCGTTCGGCATCGTCGCCGTGAAGAACAGGGTCTGCCGCGTGAACGGCACCAGCTTGCAGATGCGTTCGATGTCCGGAATGAATCCCATGTCCAGCATCCGGTCGGCTTCGTCGATCACCAGAAGCTCCACGCCGGTGAGCAACAGGCCGCCGCGTTCGGTGTGATCGAGCAGGCGGCCCGGGGTCGCGATCAGCACATCGACGCCGCGCGTCAGCTTCATGTCCTGATCGCCGAACGAGACGCCGCCCATCAGAAGCGCCACGTTGAGTTTCTGGCCGACGCCATACTTGTCGAACTGCTCCTTCACCTGCGCCGCGAGTTCGCGGGTTGGCTCCAGGATCAGCGTGCGGGGCATTCGCGCCCGGGCGCGGCCCTTCTCCAGCAGCGTGAGCATGGGCAGGACGAAGGCCGCGGTCTTGCCCGTTCCGGTCTGGGCGATGCCGAGGACGTCACGGCGCGCCAGAACGTGGGGAATAGCCTGATCCTGAATGGGGGTGGGGGAGGTGTAACCTGCGGCCGCGACCGCAGCCAGCACTTTATCGGACAAACCAAGATGAGAAAAAGACATTGAGCCTCTGATCGACACCGCCGTCCGGAATCGGATGTAGAAGGCTGTCGCGCTCAACCCCTTAACGGCGTGCTTTCAAGAAGCGAAGGGGGCTCTGGCAACGCTGACGGGCGGCTCACCTTGGAATCGCGTTTCGATCCCGGGCCGCGTTACGGCGAAACATAGGGTGGAAATGCGTAAAGTCAATTCAGAAAGGACGAAAATATCAAAAACCTTGCCGTTTCTCCTTGAACCCGGCGAAAATGGCCGTTGAGATATTCTGCTGTCGGATTTTCGGTTAACGAGGACATCAGTATGGATGCGGCCCGTCCGAGCGAAAACCGCCCGATATCCACGCGCTGCTGCATCGTCGGCGGCGGTCCCGCCGGCATGATGCTCGGCTACCTGCTCGGGCGCGCCGGGGTCGATACGATCGTCCTTGAGAAGCACGCCGACTTCTTCCGCGATTTTCGCGGCGACACCGTGCATCCCTCGACCTTGCAGGTGATGGACGAACTTGGCCTGATCGACGACTTCCTGAAAGTTCCGCACGACAAGCTGCAAAAGCTCGACAACTGCTACGGCAGGACCCGGCTCCGCGTCGCCGACATCAGCCGCACCGGCGTGAAATATCCGTTCATCGCCTTCATGCCGCAATGGGATTTTCTCAACTTCCTGCGGGACAAGGGGCGTCGTTTCCCAAGCCTCAGGGTGATGATGAGCACGGAGGCGACCGGCCTCATTCATGACGGCGACAGGGTGGCGGGGGTTCATGCCAGAGGCGCGAACGGCGCGATCGAGATCAGGGCCGAGCTGACGGTTGCGTGCGACGGGCGACATTCCATCATCCGGCCGAGCGCGGCCCTCAAGGTCGAGGAGATCGGCGCGCCGATGGACGTGCTGTGGTTTCGCGCGGGAAAGTCCGCCGAAACGGAAAATGTTCTGGCGCGGATCGAAGCCGGAAAGATGATCGTGACGCTCGACCGCGGCACCTATTGGCAGTGCGCTTACGCCATCACCAAAGGCCAATATGATGCGGTCAGGGCGAAAGGTCTCGAGTCATTCCGCTCCGACGTCGTCTCGCTTGCGCCGACCCTGAAGTCGGGTATCGCGGACGTTAAAAGCTGGGACGACGTCAAGCTGCTCACCGTCGCGGTCAATCGTCTCAAGCGATGGACCCGGCCCGGCCTGCTTTGCATCGGCGATGCCGCGCATGCGATGTCGCCGGTCGGCGGCGTTGGCGTCAACATCGCGATTCAGGATGCGGTGGCGACGGCCAATATCCTGGCGGCCAGGCTCGCGAGCGGCGGCACCGTGAGCGAGGATGATCTTGCCGCCGTCCAGCGCCGTCGCGAATTTCCGATGCGCATGACGCAAGCCATGCAGGTGTTTGTGCAGAACAGGATGATCAGAGCGGCGCTGAATCCGGGTAGCGGCCCGCTCAAGCCACCGCTGGTCGCGCGCATCATCAACGCGGTGCCGTGGTTGCAGGGTTTGACAGCGAAGTTCATCGCCGTCGGCGTACGGCCGGAGCATGTCCATTCGCCGGAAGCGTGAATTGCGTCTTACAGAGCTAAATCGAGAACGGCTTAAACGGCGAGGTAAATTATTCGTCCCAAAGCACCGAGCAGGAGTGCAAAGGCGGCGGCGGACTGAATAAAGAAACCCGGAAACCGTTTCCCGGGATCCGAAAGATAGCCGACGAAGTAGATGATCCGTCCTAGCAGCCATAGCGTCCCAAGGGCTGCGGCCCAAGCGACGCTCCAGTAGATCGCGAATAACCACATCGAGGGAAGAAAAACTGGAATCCACTCCACCGTGTTCAGGTGCGCGCGGACAGCTCTTTCAAGATGCGGGTCGCCGGTCATGAGAGGCGCGAGAATTCCTGTCTTGGCGTGAAGCCTCGAAACGGTGAGTGCCATTCCGAATACGACTAGTCCGCCGACAAGCGTGACAATGGCGACGGGATAATAGCGTTCCATGACGGGCCTTTAATTCTGCTGGCCGTGAATTCTGCTGGCCGTGCTTGCGGATTGCGCCGGCATACCGAGATCATTTTGACAGGATTACAGCCGCCGCGACAGCAGAACCGCCAGCAGGCCGGCAACCGCCACCGCGCCGCCATACCAAACCCACTGCGTCTGCCCGATCATGAGACTCGACGCCGGATACGGAAACACGCCGGCGCCCTGAGCGGCCCAGACAAGGCCGATCAGGATTGCGAGCAGGCCGAGAACAAGGAGCGTGTTTCTCATCATTGCACAACATTCCATCAAAGCGTTTTCGAGCGAAGTGGAATCCGGTTCGCGTGAAGAGCGATCATTTCCAGGGGTTGTAGGTGCCAATACTCCAGACGTGGCCCTCGGGATCGCGGCAGGTGAAGTCGCGTCCGCCATAATCCTTGTCGGAAATGTCGAGGACGATGGCGGCGCCGTTGGCCTTGGCCCTGGCATAGACGGCATCGGCATCCGGCACGACGATGTAGGAACTCTGGGTTACCGGGCGATCGGCTGAGGCTGGCTGCTGGACCTTGCCGTAGTCGTCGTCGCGAGCCGAGCCCAGCATGATCATGCCATCCCCGAGCGCGAGTTCGGCATGGGCGACGCCGCCGCTTCCATCATCATAGACGGCTTTTCGGGTGAATCCGATAGTGTCGCACAGCCATTCGATCATTCTGTGCGGATCGCGATAGCGCATCGCGGGGATCACGGTCGAGCCCATCGCCTGACCTCCTTGCGGTTAAGGACGCGATGATCGCTTGCGAATGTGACCGCAGGTTGGCCGCCGGAGTTGGTTCAACCGCGTTGAAAAGATCCGGTCTCACCCTGTTGATCGAGCACGAAAACGATTCCGACTTGCGCTGGCGCGGCCATCCAGATCGGGATCATGCTTTCACACGTCGAGCATCTCCTCGCTGGCGAATTCGGCCTTGTCGGAGATGAAGGCGAATCGCGCCTCCGCCTTGGTGCCCATCAGCCGCTCGACCGAGTCTGCCGTGTCCTCGCGATCGTCCGCCAGCAGCACCACGCGCAGCAGCGTGCGCTTCGCCGGGTCCATGGTGGTTTCCTTGAGCTGCGCCGGCATCATCTCGCCGAGCCCTTTGAAGCGGCCGACATCGACCTTGGCGTTGGCGTTGAACTCGCTCTTGAGCAGCGCCTCCTTGTGGGCGTCGTCGCGGGCGTAGACGGTCTTGCTGCCGTGGGTCAGGCGGTAGAGCGGCGGCACCGCGAGATAGAGATGGCCCTCGTCGATCAGGCGCGGCATCTGGCGGTAGAAGAACGTGATCAGCAGCGAGGCGATATGCGCGCCGTCGACGTCGGCGTCAGTCATGATGACGACGCGCGAATAGCGCAGGTCCTCTTCGCGATAATTGGTGCCGGTGCCGCAGCCGAGCGCCTGGATCAGGTCGGCGAGCT
>JBIQHO010000170.1:0-7689 GCA_044508545.1 Bradyrhizobiaceae bacterium
GGCATCTGCTCGATTCCATCGCCACCCGGCTCGATGAAGCCCGCGACATCTCGCGCTACATGACCGGTCTTCTGGTGTTCCTCGGCCTGCTCGGCACCTTCTGGGGCCTGATCGAAACCGTCGGCTCGGTCGGCAAGGTGATCGACGGTCTGAAGGTCGGCGGCGACGCCGGTTCGCTGTTCGATACGCTGAAGGAGGGTCTCGCAGCGCCGCTCGGCGGCATGGGCATTTCGTTTTCGTCGTCGCTGTTCGGCCTCGCCGGATCGTTGATCCTCGGTTTTCTCGATCTCCAATCAAGCCAGGCGCAGAACCGCTTCTATACCGACCTCGAGGACTGGCTCGCCACCACCGTTCGCGAATATGGCGGCGAGACCCGCGCCGATCCGTCGGCCGGAATAAAGACCGCGATCGAGGGACTTCGCGCCAGCCTCGAACAGGCGCGACCCAACCAGGATACGAGCTCCGCGATGGCGAGCCTCGCGGAAGCCATTCAGGGGCTCGTCACCCACATGCGGACCGAACAGCAGATGATCCGCGAATGGGCCGACGAACAGGGCGAGCAGAACCGCGAGATCAGGAAACTGCTGGAGCTTCTCGCACAGCAGACGGGAGAAGAACTGACGGTATCCCTGCCCCCGGCGGCCGCTTCACGCCCGGCATCGCCCGCGGCCGGGGGAGAGGCCTGAGAGTCAAGAACGATGGCCCTGGCACGCACCCGCCGAAACGAAAGCGGCTTCAACTACTGGCCGGGATTCGTCGACGCGCTGTCGACGCTGGTGCTCTCGATCGTGTTCCTGCTGTCGGTGTTTCTGGTCGTGCAGTTCTTCCTGTCGCAGGAAGTATCCGGCAAGGACAAGGCGCTCGACCAGCTCAATTCCAAGATCGCGGAGTTGACCGATCTGCTGTCGCTGGAAAAATCGGGCAAGCTCAGCCTCAGCGACGAGGTCGGCCAGTTGCGCGCGGGTCTTGCATCGGCGGAGGCCGAGCGCGACCGCATCAAGGGTCTCTATGACGGCCTCGCCGGCGCCGGCAACAACGCCGCCGGCCGCAATACCCAACTGAACAAGGCGCTGGAATCGGAGAAGCAGATTTCAGCCCGCGCGCTGGCGCAGGTCGAAGTGCTGAACCAGCAGATCAGCGCGATGCGCCGGCAGCTTGCGGCGCTGGAAGACGCGCTCGACGCCTCCGAGAAGAAGGACAAGGAGTCGCAGAATCGCATCGCCGATCTCGGGCAGCGGTTGAACGTCGCACTGGCAAAGCGGGTGCAGGAACTGTCGCGCTATCGCTCGGAATTCTTCGGACGGCTTCGCGCCATTCTCGGCAACCGGCCGGATATCCGGGTCGTCGGCGACCGCTTCGTCTTCCAGTCCGAGGTTTTCTTCGATACCGGGCAGGCGGTGCTGCTGCCGGAAGGCAAAGCCGAACTCGACAAGGTGGCCGGCGCGCTGAGCGATCTCGACAAGCAGATTCCGGGCGACATCCCATGGGTGTTGCGGGTCGACGGCCATACCGACGTGCGGCCGATCAACAGTCCCGTCTTCAAGTCGAACTGGGACCTGTCGTCGGCCCGCGCGATCTCGGTTGTGCAGTATCTGGTGTCGCGCGGCGTGCCGCCGCAGCGCCTGGTCGCCGCAGGCTTCGGCGAATTCCAGCCGCTTGATGCCGGCACGACGGAAGACGCCTACAAGCGCAACCGCCGCATCGAGCTGAAGCTGACGGAGCGGTGAGGGCATGATCCCGAAAAGTGGGCTTTCGGTTTTCGGGTAAGATCATGCCCAAACAAGAGAGCAAGATATTCATCCTCCGCCCCTATGCCCCCGCCGACGAAGCCGCCGCCATCGCGCTGTGGCAGGCGACGTGGCAGCGGGCCTATCCCGCGATCGATTTCGCCGCGCGCGTGCCGTGGTGGCGAGAACGCTGGCGCAACGAACTGGCGCCGAACGCCGCGATCGTTGTCGCCGAGCAATCCGGCGAGCTTGTCGGCTTCGTCACCATCGACAGGAAAGGCTATCTCGACCAGCTCGTGGTCGACCCCGCGCATTGGGGCGGCGATATCGCCAACGCGCTGATGAACGAGGCCAAGCGGCTGTCGCCTGCGGGCATCACGCTGTTGGTCAACACCGACAACGCGCGCGCCATTCGCTTCTACGCGCGCAACGCGTTCGCGCACGCGGGCGACGACGTCAATCCGACGTCGGGGCGGCCGGTCAAGAAGATGGTATGGGAGCCTTGATCTATCTTCCCTCTGCCCTTGCGGGAGAGGGTCCCGGACGGAGCGAGGGCGGGTGAGGGTCTTTTCCGACACTCCTTCACCCCTCGCCGGGCGCGAATGCGCTTCGCTCGTTGTCACCACCCTTTCCCGCGAAGGGAGAGAGGTGGAAGTTCTACACCCCCTCGAACTGCAGCCGCGCCAGCCGCGCATACAGTCCGTTGGCGGCGACCAGCGAAGCATGCGTGCCCTGCTCCACGATCCGGCCCTGGTCCATGACCATGATGCGGTCGCAGGAGAGCACAGTGGCGAGCCGATGCGCGATCACCAGCGTGGTGCGGTGCTTCATCAGTTCTTCCAGCGCGGTCTGCACCAGCGTCTCCGATTCGGCATCGAGCGACGATGTCGCCTCGTCGAGCAGCAGCAGCGGCGCGTCGCGCAGGATCGCGCGGGCGATGGCGATGCGCTGGCGCTGTCCGCCGGACAGCGTCACGCCGCGCTCGCCCAGCAGCGCATCGAAACCGCCGGGCAACCGGCGGATGAACTCGGTCGCATGCGCAAGATCGGCGGCGCGTTCGACATCGGCGTCGGACGCATCCGGCCGCCCGAAGCGGATGTTCTCGCGGGCGGAGGCTGCGAACACCACCGAATCCTGCGGCACCAGCGCGATGCGCGCGCGAACCTCGCGCGGATCGGCGGAGCGCAGCGGTACGCCGTCGAAGGAGATGGTGCCCGAGGCCGGATCGTAGAACCGCAGCAGCAGGTGAAACAGCGTGCTCTTGCCCGCGCCGGACGGGCCGACGATGGCAACCTTCTCGCCGGGCTTCACGGCCAGCGAGACGCCGTCGAGCGCCTTGACCTGCGGCCGCGACGGATAGGCGAAGCTGACATTGTCCAGCGCGACATCGCCGCGCGACGGCACCGGCAGCGCGCGCGGTGACGGGGGAGCAGCGATCACCGGCTTGACGCGAAGCAGTTCGAACAGCCGTTCGGCCGCGCCCGATGCCGCGGCGACCTCGCCCCAGACTTCGCTCAACTGGCCGAGGCCGGTCGCGGCGAACGCCGCATAGAGCACGAACTGGCCGAGCCGGCCCGGCGTCATGTCGCCGCTCAGCACGTCGCGCGAACCGATCCACAGGATCAGCACCACGCTGGTGAAGACGATGAAGATGATGATCGCGGTGAGCACGGCGCGCGCGCGCGCCGAATTGCGCGCGGCGGTGTAGGCCTGCTCGACTTCGGTGCCGAAACGAATGTCGGCGAGCCGTTCGTTGGTGTAGGCCTGCACCGTCCTGATCGCGCCGACCAGTTCGGAGGCATAGGCGGTGGCGTCGGCGAGATTGTCCTGCGCGCTCCGCGACAGCCGCCGCACCCAGCGCCCGAATGCGACCAGCGGCAGCACGATCAGCGGGATCGCCGCCAGCACCAGACCAGAGAGGCGCGGACTGGTGATGACCATCATCGAGGCGGCGCCGACGAACAGCACCACGTTGCGCAACGCGACCGATATCGAGGAGCCGACCGCGGACTTGATCTGGGTCGTATCGGCGGTCAGCCGCGAGATCAGTTCGCCGCTGCGGGCGGTGTCGAAGAACACCGGCGACAGCGAGATCAGATGGGCGAACACGTCGCGGCGGAGATCGGCGACGATGCGCTCGCCGGTGGTGGTCACGAGAAAATACCGCGCCGCGCTGGCGCCGGCGAGCACGGCGACGACGCCGATCATCATGCTGAAGTAGCTGTTGATCATCGCGACGCCTTCGGAGGTGAAGCCGAAATCGATGATCCGGCGCACCGCAAGCGGCACGACCAGCGTCGTCAACGCGGCGACCACCAGCGCGACCAGCGCGAGCAGCGCCCGTCCGCGATAGCGGGCGATATAAGGCATGAGCGCCAGCAGCGGTCGCAACCGCGCACTGCGGGCACCCGAGGACGTCGGGGCCGGACCGGTCACCGCCGGCCCGGCGGCGCCGGACTCCTGCTTGGGAGGGCCATCGGCTTTCGGCGCGCTATTGAGCGGCAGCGCAATGGCCTGGGATTTCAAGGTATTCTCACGCACTTCGACCGAACTCATCCGCCTGACCATCATATTGCTGACCGAGCACGTAATAGGCTTCCCCGCGCGCGCTGGCAAATGCGCAAGGCGCGCTTGTCCGTCAAACCTTGGTGCGATATAGAGCGGGCGAAATCCGCCCATAACCTTCCGCGCTGCAAGGACATACCATGAAAGCCGAAATTCATCCGGATTATCATACAATTAAGGTCGTGATGACCGACGGCACGGAGTATATGACCCGTTCCACCTGGGGCAAGGACGGCGACACGCTGAACCTCGACATCGATTCGAAGTCCCATCCGGCCTGGACCGGCGGCTCCCAGCAGATTCTCGACCGCGGCGGCCGCGTCTCCCGGTTCCAGAAGAAGTTCTCCGGCTTCCTCAAGAAGGACTGAGCCCTGGCGCAGGTCGTTTCCCGCCGCCCGAAGCGATCCCCGGACATTTGAGACGAAAAAACCCCCGCGCATCGCCGCGGCTTTTTTCGTTAGAGCCTTTTCGCCTCTGATGGAATCAGGAGCGGGGCTCTATATTTTTGATTTGACGCGTTTTCTTCACGCGAACCGGCAGTCGCTTCGCTCGAAAACGCTGTGGCAGCCGAATGACTCCAAGCGGATTATTTCGCGGCGACCACGCCGGTTCTCACCCCGGCATGCTGGCGAGCAGACCATTCCTTGCCAGGCGGCGCACTGAAATCCTCGCAGAGCTTTCGGCTCAGCACGATCACGGGGCCAACCAGCAAAGCCCCTGCGATCACATCCACGACATAGTGGGCACCGGAAACGGGCGTCGTCGAGATGATCGCCGCATTAAACAAAACAGCGGGCCAGCGCATCCATTTTATCGGCCAGAGCGCCCACGCGTACAAAATCGCCGACTGGGTGTGGAAACTCGGGAAGGCGATAAGCCCCTCAAGATTCTGTAATGGAACCGTGGTCATCGTGCCCTGCCGAAGGGCATCGAGCGTGCGGGCTGGCGTATAGACGGTGCCGGGCAGTTTCGCGTAGTCCGCCGGCGTCAAATCGACGAAGACAAACGCGCCGACAGCCGGCGCGAATATGAAAATCGCGGTCGTTGCGACCAGCGCAAGTCCGTAGGCGGCAATGAACCTCTGGAATCGATCGGTACGCCGGGCCAGGATCAGGACCACAGGTATGACCGCCATCTCCGGCAGCATCGACAGATAGACGGAATCGCAAAGCCTCCGCTTCCAGGGCAGATCCGTGAAAGCGCGCAGATAAGCCGCCCTGTCGAATCCAAGCCACTGATCAAGTTGAAAAAACATGGCGTCCCGACACGGAAATCCCGCCTTTGCCGCCGGGTATGTCAGGACGGCGCAGATCATGACGACCAGAAGAAGCTGAATGAGCCCGGACAGCGCATTCGCCAGCCCCGCATGGGGGCGTATCCTGGAATAGAACCAGGCCCCGGCGGCAAAGATCGCGACCGGAGCCAATATCGCCGGACTTGCTTTGAGATCGACGTTCAGGCCCGTTGCCAGCAGGCTTGCGACCGTCGTGACCAGCAATATCCCGATCCCGATCCAGAGATTCCGGCAGTTCCGCCGCAGGACCGCGGCGGAGGCAAGTTCTGAAGGCGACGCAAGTTCTGAGGGCAAGGATGAAGAATGCGGCATCCTTTCACTTTGCCCGTATAAATTTAACGCACGATGTATCGCGCGGTGAAACTCCCTCTAAACGGCGTCAGACCACGAAACGGTAAAACCTCAGCCGGTCTGGCGCTCGAAGGCTTCCCTGAGACGGTTGAGGTGCGGCACCAGCGGATTGCCGGTTGGGCCCCGCTCGGCGGCCGGCGCATGGATGGTCGTGTCGAGGCGGCGCACCCGCGCCTGCAGGTTCATCGACCGCGCAATCAGGTCCTGCAACTGCTCCGGCAGTTTCCCGACCATGTCCCGGGGACCGGGATCCGCCGCCGTCAGCTTCACCCTGGTCTTTTCGCGATTGGCCTGCGCCAGCGTCATCTCGCCTTCCTTCACGGCGCGATGCAGCAGAAGCCACGACGCGAGCTGCATCAGCCGCGTGGTCAGCCGCATGCTTTCGGTCGCGTAGGTCAGGCTGACCGAACGCTCCAGCGACTTCGCCTCGGTGCGGCCGTCGCCGTCGAGATAGGCGGCGGTTTGCTCGACCAGATCCATGCCTTCCCGGAACAGGGCAGTGAACGCCGAAGAACCGGCGAGATGTTCGCTGAACTGGATGGGACCGGTATCGCCCGTCGATGCATCGGACATGGTTCACGCCTCACGCAACTGGAAAACCCCCTGCCTGGCTTTCTTGCGAGCCGGCTTATGATGAACAAATCATTGCCTGCCGGAGGGCGGGAGTCCAGCGGAGGTATCCGCAAAGGTTAACGAGCATTAATAGACGAGAACGCGCGGTTTCGAACCCGCAAAACGGCAAATGACGCGCGGATAAAAGGGCCACCCGCAAGATCAACCGGAATGCCGCAAGGCAAAAAAGAGCCGCCGTTTCCGGCGGCTTTGAAGTTGATAACAGGGAGGCGTCAAACAGAGTGGACAGGAAGCCACTCGATGTCCAATGAAGGACATTCCAGTCATAACCGGGAAAGCTTAACAGATCGTAAACGAACGAATTTCTTCAGCATTCGTTTGCAATTGGGGCAAGGCGTGCCCTGTTCTTTTCTTTCCTCAGGCGGCATTCACGACTTGAAAAAGCGGTCGGCGGCCTCCTTCGAGACGCGCTTCTTCGCCTCCGCGGCCCGCAGGCGGTCGATCTCCGCGGTCAAAAGCGCAATGCGCTCGCCAAGTTCGTCCACCGAAAGCAGCGACAGATCCTGTCCGATCTCGTGAGCGATCTTTTTCCGGGGTTTGTCGTCGTCCTCGCTCGCCATCGATGCTGCTCCGGCCCGATCATTCGCGTCCCGTCTCACCGCCTCTTCGCGCAAAATGTTAAAAGGCGCTATAGACTGGTCAAACCTCATTAACTTTCGCTTTCCAAGGACAAACCATGGAAAAGCCGCCCGCGCAAATGACCGTCATCGGCATCAGCCAACCCGGCGGGCCGGAGGTCCTCGTGCCGGAGAGCCGCCCGGTTCCCGTGCCCGATACGAACGAAATCCTGATCCGGGTTGAAATCGCCGGGGTGAACCGGCCGGACCTCTTGCAACGGAGCGGCAGCTATCCGCCGCCGCCCGGCGCCAGCGACCTGCCCGGGCTCGAAGTCGCCGGCGAGGTGGTCGCGCTTGGCGAGGGCGTCAGCCGGCACAAGCCCGGCGACAAGGTGATGTCGCTGGTCTCGGGCGGCGGCTACGCGCAATACTGCATCGCGCACGAATCAATCGCGATGGCGATCCCGCCCGGACTGTCGATGCTGGAAGCCGGCGCCACGCCGGAAACGCTGATGACGGTGTGGCACAACGTGTTCGAGCGCGGCGACCTGAAGGCCGGGGA
>JBIQHO010000171.1:0-7643 GCA_044508545.1 Bradyrhizobiaceae bacterium
GCGGCCCCCATCTCCGCCGGCGGCACTGTCTCGATTACAACGCTGGCGTTCGCATAATCTGCCATTGCGTTCCCCCCTGTTGATTTTTCCCGACCTTGGACGGTCCCGTTATCACGTAAATGCATATCAGATATCTGCATATCGTGCAACGGTAGGTCTATGCCGCGCCAACAGATTTCATCTTCGGGACTCGGGCATCGGAGAGGCGCCGGCTGGTGGCCGTATGCGCGCAGCCGATCGCGAGCGACGCCGGACAAAGCGCGTCGCTGCCGATCTTGCTTGCTCGAGGAAGCGGGCGATTATTCCGGGAAAGTCTCGATCTGCTCGTTGAACCAGTCGAGATCTTTCTTCCAGCCGGCATTGTCCGGCGCGCGCATGACGACCCGCGTCATGGCGGCTTGCCCTTGCCGCAGCGCGCTCAGCGCATTGTCGCGGTCATTAGCTCGACGATACATCTCGGCGAGATGTCCCTGGCTCACGGCAACGCTACGCTGCAAGTCGACGTTGCCGGGGTCGGCGAGCGACAGCCGCTCGAGAATCGCAAGTTCTTCGTTGAAAGATTTCAGCGCCTCGTCCGGTTTGCCCTGCGCTTCCAGCGCTTCGCCGATACGAGCATGGGACACTGTCAGATCGCGCTGCCACACGACGTTGCTGGGGTCGCTTCGCGCCAGCCGTTCCCTGATCGCAAGCGCGTTACGGTAGGATTTTAGGGCCTCGTCCACGTCGCCCTGTGCTTCCAGCACGTCGCCGATGCAATCGTGCGACACCGAAAGACTGCGCTGCCAGGCGGTGTTGCCGGGGTCGTTGCGCGCCAGTCGCTCTCTGATCGCAAGCGCATTGCGGAAGGACTGCAACGCTTCCGGCAGACTGCTCTGCGCCACCAGCACGTCGCCGACTTTCTCGTGGGACACCGACAGATCGCGCTGCCAGCCGGTGTTGCCGGGGTTGGATTGCGCCAGCCGCTCGGCGATCGCGAGCTGGTCGCGGAAGGCTTCCAGCGCGCCGGTCATGTTCTCCTGGGCCAACAGCACGTCGCCGATACGATCGTAGGATACCGCCAGGCCGCGTTGCCAGTCGAAATTATCGGGATCCGCGGTCGCCAGCCGCTGTCTGATCGTCAGTCCTTCATGGAAGGACTTCAAGGCGTCGGGCAGGCTGCTCTGCGCCACCAGCACGTCGCCGATCTTGCCGTGGGACACCGACAGATCACGCAGCCAGCCGGCGTTGTCGGGCTCTGCGCGCGAGAGCTGCTGGGCGATCTCAAGTCCCTTGCGAAAAGATGTCAACGCGTCGGGCAGCTTGCCCTGCGCCACCAGCGCGTCGCCGATACGATCATAAGAGCGCAACAGACTGCGCTGCCAGCCGGTGTTGTCGGGATGGGCCTTCGCCAGCCGCTCCTTGATCGTGAGGCCGCTCCGCAGCACCTCCAGCGCCTCGGGCAGCTTGTCTTGCGCCATCAGCACTTCGCCGACCCGATCGTATGACAGCGTCCGGTCGCGCTGCCAGTCGTTGTCATCGGTGTCGGCGGCGCGGGCCAGTTGCTCGGTGATCTCGAGTTGGCTGCGGAAGGCTTCGAGCGCCTCGTCCAGGTTGCCCTGCGCCATCAGCGCTTCGCCGACCTTCTCATGCGACAGCGACAGACCGACCTGCAGTTCGGCATTCCCGGGGTTCGCCTGCGCCAGCCGTTCGGCGACCGCGCGCTGGCTACGGAAGGATTCGAGCGCTTCGGCGAGCTTGCCTTGCACCGCCAGCACGTCGCCGATCTTCTCGTGCGACAGCGATAGATCGCGCTGCCGCGCGGCGTTTGCGGAATCGGCCTTCGCCAGCCGTTCCCTGATCGCAAGCCCGTCGCGGTATGATTTCAGCGCGTCGGGCAGCTTGCCCTGCGCCACCAGCACGTCGCCGACGCGGTCGCGCGCAACAGACAGCGCGTGCTGCCAGCCCGCATTGTCGGCATCGGTGCGAAGCAACTGCTCGAACGCTCCCACGATCGCATTCAGAACGAGCAGGCGGACATCGGCAGACACGTGCCGTTCGATCGCTTCGTCGAGATTGAAAAGGAAGCGCTCAGCCACATGCGCGCGGACGGAGTTGTCGGGGTTGTCAAGCAATCGGCCGATCTCTTGCGCCGCGGCTGCCGGCGTGCCGGCCGCCGGCGCAATCGCGGCATCGGCAAGCGCACGCGTGGCGCCTTGCAGTTCCGCCTTGCTCAATGATGAATCGCCATAATACAGGGCGGCGCGTGCGGCGTCCTTGCCCGCCAGCAGGTGCACCATGGTTTCGGACGCGCGCAGGGGATCGTCAGGCGTCAGGGTCAGAAGATAGTCGGCGATCAGCAGATGCAGTTGGGAATTGGAGAGACGCAGCCCCGCCAGGCGGGAGCGGGCGGCGGCCTGCGCCTGGGGATGGTTGAAATTCCACTGCGCGAGTGTGCCGTGCTGGTGAATCTGGCCGCGGAACAGACGAAGCAGGGCGGCGAAACGCTTCTCGTCCCATGGCTCGCCGCTGATTTGCGGCAGCAGTTGACGGATGTCGCTATCCCGCCATCCCGACCGGCTCGCGGAGATGAGGCCGATGAACGCCGACGTAAGGGTGGCGTCCAACGCTGTCGAAGCGCTGTCGAACGTTGCGCGATAGAGACGCGGAACGTCCGTCGGCATGCCTCCGACGGTGTCCATCATCGCATTTTGCAGGCGTTCGCCCGGATCGCCGGAATATTCACGCTGCATGTCGGCGAAATACTCGGTGTTGAGCAACTCAAGTTCCTCGAGGGCGAGCACCAGCCACAACGGATTGCCGAACGCGGCAGAACCCGCATGTTTTTTATCCAGCAGCGCATCGATCACCGCCGGCCCGATTTTGCTGCGATGGCGCTTGATGAAAGCATCGATGATGCCACGCGCCTCGGTTGCGTCCAGCGGCGGCAGAGTCAGCGATTCCACGCCCGAACGCTCGGCCAGCGCTTTGGAGGCGCCACCGGCGATGCCGGTTGCGACAAGGCGCGCATTGATCGGCCATGGCCGCGGCAGCCAGGTCGTGAACTTCCCGCGCGCGGTCTTGTTGAACCGGTCGATCGCGTCGATCAGAATAACGACGCGGCGCTGTAATGACATCCGCGCGAGCAGTGAGGCGAAAGCCCTCTCGACAATCTCGGGTTCGATATTCGCGGCGAGGTCAACGTCGCCGACCCCAAGCGCGCTGCCGAGTTCGCTGATCCAGCGGCGCAGCATGGCATCGACCGATGAGGCCTGCGGAGTGGCACCGGCGGCGTGCGCGAGCACAAAAGCGTCGGTCTCCCTGGCGCGGCGGAGAAGTTCGCCGAACAGCGCGCTCTTGCCCGAGCCCGGATCGCCGGTAATGCAGATGCCCCACGGCGGACCTTCTCGGGTTGGAGACAGGGCTTTCGCGGGAGAGGTGCAGAGTTCGGTGACGCGCGCGATAACCGGCTGCCTGCCGACGAAGTCGCGGGCGCGATCACTGGCAAAGGCTTCGAGCGAGTTGCGCTCCGCCTGCATGTCCTCGATCGTGCTGTTAACGGATACCGGACGCGATTGCGACATCGTAGGGGACCTCACTGAGCAACTGATTTTATAGCATCGTCATCGAACTGGACAAATCCGGCAGCTTCGCCGTGTCATCAACCGGTCAAGGTCGAATTCACGCTGACACGCTGCGCGGCCGGCACGAAAGCCTCGATCGGCGGCCTCGTGAAGATCTTCCCATCGCCGCATTCGCACAGGCCGCCTGGAAACGCACGTCGTTCAAAGCTGCGCCTGCCAGAGTGTTCAAGTTCCGACCACCAACACAGCTTGCAACCGAAGCTGTCATGGGTGCGCGCAAGGATTGAAGCCTCTGGTTCTCTGGTTTAGAGCGCCGCGAAACGGTGCGGCTTGGGCGTGCAGGCCGTAACACGGATGAAGGCCGAGCAAGACTTCTACGAGCTTTCCAAGTCAAGCACTATTTCACGGGCTACTTCATTCTCTTAACTCTCGCTTTTAACTCCCGGTTTTCGGTTCGACCCGGAAACCCTTGTCGTGCTCGGGCTACCAGTTGGGAAGCCCGCGCGACCAGGCTTGTCAAGGGCTGTCGCCGCTCTCGGTTAACCTCGCTCGCCGGATCGGGCTCGCACAGGTCGGCCGACACGCCGTCGTGGAGAGGTCCCGCGCAAAACCCTTCGGAGATGTCATGGCAGCGGGTCGCCCGCCTGATGTACGGGCCTGCCACCATTGCGTCAACGTGCGGCGGTCCGGCGAATCGGCAATGCCAGGACAATGGAAGGCAAAGGGTTTGCCAAATGCGGGGTGGGGAAGGGAGCGAATCGACGCAGAACCTTCCGCAGACTAGTGGTCCAATTCTAACATTTGCATCTCGTTGCGGCAGCGACTTCCTGCAAATGTTAGAAGTAAAGGACGATAGAGCCTTTCCGCTTCTGATGGAATCAGAAGCGAGGCTCTATGATTTTGATTTGACGCGTTTTCTTGACGCGAACCGGTATCCACTTCGCTCGAAAACGCTCTAGCAACTATCAGGTTTCTAGGGGAGTTTTGAATTTGACATTCGCCTGACGGGTTTGCTGCAAAGTGGGTAGCGAATGTCGAATTCACTCCACTAGAACTCTCGCCCCCGCGTTATCGCGGCGTCGAGCAGCTTCTCCGCGTTTTCGACAGCCTGCCTGAAGATTTCGGCCTCCTCCTCCAAAGACATTCCCGTCATCGTGGAGTTCTTCAGGTCGCGGATGCAGTTGTCGCGGAGCATCATCAGAGAATCCTCGTCAAGGAGCTGTCCACTGAGAACGTACTTGATGAGCTGGGCGGTGAAATTCTCAAACACGAGCGTGATCATGCCCGCCTGGGCTGCGCTGCGTGTTGCATTCTGGAGGATCTGTTTATCGTCCATCGCGTCGCTTCACATGTTTGCGCCGGAGAACAAGGTTTACGCCGGAGAACAAGGAACTTGCTGTTCGGGTGGGGGCCTGTCGGAGCCATAGGCCCCGGCTGGCGACGGCATGAAGGAACAAGATCGGGTATCATACAGATACGCGCAGTCTTCGCCCCTCCGTTGGAGGCGAAGTTAGCCTTTTCGAGTTCCTCCGGCCAGCAGCTTTTTGGCTGACCCGTCATGAATGCAGCTCATGCCTCGCGTTCTACGGACGGCAATCCCGGCTCGAACCGACCATGAGCCCGGCGTTCGATCGCGTTCCGGCACCATGCGGTTATCGCTTCGACATCGGGCTTCAACCGGATGGCCGATTCGCCGGCGAACGCCAGAAAGTCGTCGAAGTTGTGTTCGGAGACGCCGATGATGAGCGGAATTTCGGCGATCAGGGCCTCGGCGATGACCGACCGCAACCCCCGGCCTTGCGCTTCTTCCTTGCCGAACTTGTTGATGACAACCAGGTCGACATGTTCGAGCACCGCGCGCTCGATCCAGGCGTCGATGCGTGCGAACGCATCCTGGTCGAGGCGGCAACCCCTCGCTTCGTTGCCGCGATCCAGTGAGATCTTGACCTCGCCGCCGCCCAGCAGGTCCTTCACATACATGTCGCAGCGGCGCCGGCCTTCCCGGTGCGGGTTGGACTGAACGACGCCGCCCAGGCGATAGCCCAGCGCGGCCAGCGCTGCGGCGCACTCGGCGATCAGCAAATCCCTGACGAGACCGCCCTCATGAGTGATGAGTCCGATCTGTCCGAGGCCGGGTTCTGCATGCTCGGCGGACATCCGGGGCGCGTGCTGATGCCGCTCCGTCGTTTCCTTTTCAGGGTCTGTCATGATCTGCTCGATGGCATCCGTCCGCAGTGTCATTCAGTCTCGGAGCACCGTTTCCGGCGTGGAGAAACCGCGGGTGCTTTTCGGAGCCGCGCCGCAATCCCTTCCGCAGCGCACGCTGCTTCATCCAGCAACAGAACAGTCACAGAATGGTATAATGCCGCGAGTGAAACCGACCTGACCCGGTCTGTCAAGGCAGCCGGCTCAAGGCGCCGAGAATGATTGACCCGGCGTCCGGCGCCCGTCCACTTGCCCGGCCGATAGCGGAATGGGAGTTTGCCGGCTCGCTATCCCATGAGCGAACCGGGGGGGTTCCGTGAAAACAGCCATCACCGAATTGTTCGGCATCCGGCATCCGATCATCCAAGGCGGCATGCATTACGTCGGCTTTGCGGAGCTGGCCTCCGCTGTCTCCAATGCGGGCGGTCTCGGCATCATCACCGGACTGACGCAGAAGACGCCGGAACTGCTGGCAAGGGAGATCGCGCGCTGCCGCGACATGACCGGCAAGCCGTTTGGCGTGAACCTGACGTTTCTGCCTGCGTTTACCGCGCCGCCCTATCCCGAATACATCCAGGCGATCGTGGAGGGCGGCATCGGAATCGTCGAGACGGCGGGCCGCAACCCCGAACAATACATGCCCGCGCTCAAGGCTGCCGGCATCAAGGTGATCCACAAATGCACCGCGGTGCGGCACGCGTTGAAGGCGGAACAGATCGGTTGCGACGCGGTCAGCGTCGACGGCTTCGAGTGCGGCGGTCATCCCGGCGAGGACGATATCCCCAACATGATCCTGCTGCCGCGCGCCGCCGACGAACTCAGGATTCCGTTCGTGGCTTCCGGCGGCATGGCCGATGCGCGCAGCCTGGTCGCCGCGCTGGCGCTGGGCGCCTCAGGCATGAACATGGGGACGCGCTTCATCGCGACCAAGGAGGCGCCGGTGCATGACAACGTCAAGAAGGCACTGGTCGCGGCTACCGAACGCGATACCCGGCTGATCATGCGCGCGCTGCGTAACACCGAGCGCGTGCTCAACAACCGCAACGTCGAGAGGCTGATGGAGATCGAACGGGAGAAAGGCGCGAACCTCAAGATCAACGACATCATCGAGGAGGTCGCCGGCATTTATCCGAAGGTCATGATCGAGGGCGACATGGATGCCGGCGCCTGGAGCTGCGGCATGACGGTGGGCCTGATCCACGATGTGCCGAGCTGCAAGGAGCTGATCGATCGCATCATGGCAGATGCCGAGCGCATCATCCGCCAGCGGCTGACGGGGTTTCTGGAGGGCACGGCGGCTTAGGCGAAGCCCGGAGCGTGATGAGGCTTCAGCCGTCGCGGCCGATATGCTTGTGGCGGATGCTGCGCACCACCGACCAGATCGACAGCGCGGCTACCGGAATGAAGGCCGCGGTCAGGTAACCGGGCTCGATCCGGACCAGCCCGGACTCGTGGAGCGCTTTGGCGATATAGCCGAACAGGCTGACCACGTAATAAGTGATGGCCGCGACCGATAGCCCTTCGACGGTGGTCTGAAGGCGAAGCTGCATCCGGGTGCGGGCGTTCATCGATTTCAATAGTTCCTGATTCTGCTGTTCGAGTTCGACGTCGACCCGTGTGCGCAGCAGGTTCGCCGTGCGAGACAGCTTGAGCGACAGGCTCTCCTGACGCGCCTCGGTGGTGACGCAAGTCCGCATCGCCGGCGCCATTCGCCGCGCTAGGAACGACGTCCACGTCGGCAGCCCGGCCACCTTGCGCTCGCCGATGGTCGTCAGCCGCTGCTGCACGATCTCATAATAGGCCCGGCTGGCGCCGAAGCGGAAGACGCTCGCCGCCGCGCCGGCCTCGACTTCCGCGGCCAGCGCCGTCAATTCGTCG
>JBIQHO010000172.1:0-7630 GCA_044508545.1 Bradyrhizobiaceae bacterium
GCCACGACATCCTGACGGGGTCGCAGCCGGACGGCACCGCGTTTGCGGGCGCGGACGATCGGACCTGCAAGAACTGGACGAGCAGCACGCAAGGGTCGGCGATGCTCGGGCATTCCGATCGCCAGGGCTTGAGCGATGATCCTGTCGCGAAGTCATGGAATTCGTCGCATCTTTCGCGCGGGCCGGACAGCGGCTGCAGCCAGAACGATCTCAGAAGCACCGGCGGCGACGGGCTGCTTTATTGCTTCGCTGTCAACTGACGCGGACATCTGTGGCGGCTGCCTGGCTCCTGACGGGACGGTTCGGCTGGACTTGCGGTGGGCGCAGTGAGGGTTGCGCTTACGCGCGGACGCGCTGTGCGACGGGAAGGGTGCCATGACATACGAGTTCTATTACTAACCCGGCATCCAGGGTCGCGGCGAATATGTCAGGCTCGCGCTCGAGGAGGCTGGTGCGGACTACACTGATGTCGCGCGAACGGATCGCGGCATGTCTGCGATGACGCGCATGATGGACATGGCAAGCGGCACGCCCCCTTTCGCACCGCCATTCCTGAAAGCCGGCAAGCTGGTGATCGGCCAGACCGCCAACATCCTGCTCTATCTCGGCTCACGTCTTGGTCTTGCGCCGAAAGCTGACGCCGGTCGGCTTTGGGCGCATCAGTTGCAGCTCACCATCATGGACTTCGTGGTGGAAATTCACGACACCCATCATCCGCTGGGACCGACGTTGTATTATGAGAACCAGCGCGCGCCCGCGAAACGCCGAACCGACGAATTCTGGAAGGGGCGGGTGCCGAAATATCTCGGATACTTCGAGCGACTACTCGCGGATCGCGGCGGCAGCTTCGTCATCGGCCGCCGGCTGACCTATGTCGATCTTTCGTTGTTCCAGATCGTGGCGGGCTTGCGCTATGCCTTCCCGAAGCGGATGAGCCGCTTCGAAAGCGATATTCCGGCGCTCATTGATTTGCACGATCGCATTTCGCACAGACGGCATATCAAAGCCTATCTCGCGAGCGCCCGCCGGATTGCCTTTAATGCGGACGGCATCTTCCGCCGTTACAAGGCGCTCGATCTTTAGAGCGTTTTCGAGCGAAGTGGAATCCGGTTCGCGTGAAGAAAACGCGTCAAATCAAGAATCTGGAGGCTTTCACCGTTTCCATGAAACAGTGAAAGAGTCTAGTAGCTGCGTCCGTCGACCGGCGTCAGTGTGAGCTTGGACAACTCGATGCCGTCGATGCAGCTCACATTGAGCGCCACCACTTCCGTCCCGTCCGGCTTCTTTCCGCGCGCGAACACATCGACGCCGCAGTCGACGCAGAGCTGGTGTCGGATGACCCGCTTGTTGAACAGGTATTCCTTGAGATTGCCTTCACCGGCCCGGAGCTGAAAGCTTTCCGGGGGCAGAAACGTGAAGTGCAAGCCCTTCTTGGTGCAGATCGAGCAGTTGCACGCGGTAACCATGGCTAGATCCGTCGTGCACTCGAAGCGTACCTGGCCGCAATGACAGCCGCCGGTGTATACTTTCACGTCGGGCATTTGTCTCTCCCTCCCAGCGCTATCAGTCTACCAGCTTCGGAGCCACAGCCGATAACGAATCCAACCGGCGCAGTTCCACGGCGGCCTGGAACTCGTTCGTCACTCATCATTGCCGCGGGACACTGCGATGGCGGCGCTGGTCTTGGTGCGGGTGCAATGCATGTTCAGCCGCCGATAACGCGTCCGGACATCGTCGCCGTGCAACAGGCCCATGCGCTTGATGCAGCGGGTGACGCCCTTCAGCGTGTCGGCCTTCGGAATCGTGAAGATGATGGCGGAGGCTTGCGCCACCAGATCGTAAAACTCGGGCTTCGGCTTGCGGCTGTCCGCGCCTGCGATCAGTTCGTTGGTGAACTTGCGGTTCGGACAACCGAGGATCAGTTGTTTGGCCGCAGGATGCGACAGGAAGATCGTGTTGGCGGCGGTCTTGCCGACATGCAGGCCGTCGATCTGGTCCTTGAGCTGTGCGGCGAGATCGTCGCAGCGGTCGGCGCGGGCCGGCGAGGGAGCGAAGGCCATAATCGCGACGAGACATAGGCTGGCGGCAAGGCAGGGGCGCAGGCTCGTCATTTCAACGATCTCCCAGATGGAAACAATCAAGCCGATTGGCGTGCCGACAGCGTCGTGTTCGGGGCCAGTCAATTATTTTCCGCGCCTGTGCGGGGCGTGGTCAAGCATATCGAAATGATCGCGCCGCGGGAGTTGCGATTTACGGCTCCAGCGTCACCCGCGGACCGTCATTGCTTTCGACATGAACAAAACGCGGCGCGATAGGACGGCCCCGCCCGCTGGCAACGGTCACGATGTCTCCAAGCGGCGCGGCGCGCGCGTCGGCTTCCGGCCGCGAGAGAATCAGGTCGGCGTGAAACAGACCTTCGGACTCAAGGCCGCTCGGGTCGATCTGGGCGGCCGCGAGGGTTGCCAGGCTGTTCTCGAATTCCTCGGCGTCGCGAAAACGACGTTGGACGAACGTCACGCCGCTCAGCCGTTCCGTCACCAGGCCGCGCTGCGCGAAGGTCTTTGCAAGCGCGTCGAAGGGAAACATTCGCAGCACGAACGAAATGATCCACGGTTTCTTCTCCATCGCATCGAGAAGTTTGCTGAATGTCTTGTCCGTTACATAACCGATGCAGCCCGTCGACATGATGACGTCGACGGGACGGATGATACGTGCGCTTTCCACTGGAAGCGCGTCGCTTTCGAGATTCGCGACGATGCCCTGATCGAGGAGTCCGACGCGCGTCGCGTAGCGGACCGCCGGCGCCGACACGTCGAGGCCGATGAAGCGGGCGAGGCCGAGATCGGGCCAGCTCGCATAGAAATTGCGATCGAGCTGCATCAGCTCTTCAGAGCTGACCGCCTTTATCTCGCGCCGGGCGTAGCGATGGCGCAAGCCGCCGAACGTCAGTGGAAATCGGTGCACCGCGGCGTTGATGCCGTACGAGCAACCGACATCGAGCACGACGGGTTTGGTATCGGTGACTGAAGCCTTGGCGGATAGAATCTGACGAATGACGGGCTCGGCTACATCCGTGATCATATAATCGAGATCGCCGAGGACCGAGAAATACGATCTTGGATCGTCCTGGATATAGATGTCGTCGAAAACTGCTTTCGCCTGATTGATCCGTGAGAATTCCGCCTTCAGCAATGCTTCATCCTTTTCCGAAAGTTCAATGGCCGTTCCGTGCGCCTGGCGCGAATTTCTTATCGCAGAAACCAAAGCGAAGATAAACCCGCCGTAGTGCGAGAGCGCGTTTCTCACCGCGCGCAAGCTCTTCAACGGCTTCATCGTTGCGGTATCGCCGTGTTGCGGCGCGATAGATGTCGGAACCGGCAACAGCGCTGGACGCACTGTCAATCCACGCATCCTGCTGTAAAACCGTGGGAAGGTCTGATCAGGAAAGGCGAAACCCCTGACAAGGCCTGCGGAATCATGGCAAACAGGATGACTGTGATTCTTCCACTACAGAGCACTTAGTTCAGCCGACCATGCCCGAGATTTCTCCGAACAAGCCCTATCGAATCGGTCGATCCCGCACCGGACTTGGCCTTTTCGCCACCAAACCCATCAAGAAGGGCACGAAGATCATCCGGTATTCCGGGCCGCTGCTCGACTGCAACAAGAAAAAGGACGACGCGGTCGAGAACAGATACCTTTTCCAGATCACCAAACGTTGGACCATCGACGGTTCGGCGCGCAAGAACATCGCGCGCTATATCAACCATTCCTGCAAACCGAATGCGGAATCCGACGTGCGCAAGAAAAAGCGGCGCGTCGAGATCCGCGCCATCAAGGACATCGCGCCCGGCGAGGAGATCAATTACGACTACGGCACCGACTACTTCAAGGAGTATCTGAAGCCGATCGGCTGCAAGTGCGATGCCTGCGAAAAGAAGCGCAGGAAGTTGCGGGCTGCGGCGCGCGAGGAAAAGAAGCGGATCAAGGCGAGGGCTGAAAAGCGGGCCGGAGCCGCGCGCGGCCGCAAGCTCAACGGCCACAAGGCCGCGGGTTCCGTTTCAAGAAAAGCCAAGACCGGATCGGCGACCGCAAAGGCCCGTACCGCAAAAAAACGGTCCAAGCCGTCACCTTGATCCTGATCCGGCCCGAAATACCCCGTACAGCGCGGATCGCGGCGGGCTAATGAGGGGCGGCGTGGCTTTTGTCGACGGTGACGTCGCGCGGTTTTGGCCAGTGGGATCCGCTTGTGGCGGGATGGAAATTCCGCGGTCCCCCTGACCTCGGCGTTACCAAGCGACTATATTCAAGCGTGTAACGGGCTACAGCAATCGGATCTCATGTGATGGGGTTCGCGGGAGCACGACCATGACCGCCAGCATTGTCGGATGGGCGCATACGCCGTTTGGCAAACTCGACAGCGACACCGTTGAAAGCCTCGTGGTGAAGGTGGCGACCGAAGCTTTGACCGACGCCGGCATTGCCGCTCGCGACGTCGACGAGATCGTGCTCGGACATTTCAATGCCGGCTTTTCGCCGCAAGACTTTACAGCTTCGCTTGTCTTGCAGGCCGATCCGGAATTTCGCTTCACGCCCGCGACGCGGGTGGAGAACGCCTGCGCCACCGGATCGGCGGCTGTGCATCAAGGCATCCGCGCCATCGCCTCGGGCGCGGCCAGGATCGTGCTGGTTGTCGGCGTCGAGCAGATGACGCGCACGCCTGCTCCCGAGATCGGCCGCAATCTGCTGCGCGCCTCTTACCTGCCTGAGGACGGCGATACTCCCGGCGGCTTCGCCGGCGTGTTCGGCAAGATCGCACAGGCCTACTTCCAGAAATACGGCGACCAGTCCGATGCGCTGGCGATGATCGCGGCGAAAAATCACAGCAATGGCGCAGCCAATCCTTTCGCGCAGATACGCAAGGATTTTGGCTACGACTTCTGCCGCTCCGAGAGCGAGAAAAATCCGTTCGTCGCCGGGCCGTTGAAACGCACCGACTGTTCGCCGGTGTCGGACGGCGCGGCCGCGCTGGTGCTGATGGATGCGGAGATGGCGAAAACCGCGCGCAAGGCGGTGACCATCCGCGCGACCGGCCACGCGCAGGATTTCCTGCCGATGTCGAAACGCAACATTCTCGATTTCGAGGGCTGCACGGTGGCCTGGCAGCGGGCGCTCGCAACGGCCGGGGTGACGCTGGCCGATCTCTCGTTCGTCGAGACGCATGATTGCTTTACCATCGCCGAACTGATCGAATACGAAGCCATGGGCCTGGCGCCGAAGGGGCAGGGCGCGCGCGCCATCAAGGAAGGCTGGACGGTCAAGGACGGCAAGCTGCCGGTCAATCCGTCCGGTGGCCTCAAGGCCAAGGGCCATCCGATCGGCGCCACTGGCGTCTCCATGCACGTGATGAGCGCGATGCAGCTCGTAGGCCAAGCGCCGGATGGCATGCAGGTCAGCGACGCGAAACTTGCCGGCATTTTCAACATGGGCGGCACGGCGGTCGCCAACTATGTCTCGATTCTTGAGCCGGCCAGGTAACTGGCCTAGTGATAAAGAGCCTTTCGTCGGGGGTGTAGCAGAAGGGAGGCCGTCAATTCCAGCGTGCGCCTTTTTGCAAATGGGCCGCGCGCGGGGACTCTTTCAAGACCTGAAAATACAGGTCAGGATACACGGACTCTTGCAGACCCGCCGGGAGGAAACATGCGCACCATCGGGCACTTTATCGGCGGCAGGACTGTCAGCGGCAAGTCCGGGCGGTTCGCCGATGTTTACCAGCCGATGACCGGCGACGTGCAGGCTACCGTTGCGCTGGCGTCGAAAGCGGAAGTGCGCGAGGCCGTTGAGAATGCCAGGGCGGCGCAGCCGGCCTGGGCTGCGACCAATCCGCAACGCCGTGTCCGCGTGCTGATGAAGTTTCTCGAACTGGTGGCGCGCGACAACGACGCGATGGCCGAACTGCTCGCACGCGAACACGGCAAGACCATTCCCGATGCCAAGGGCGACATCTTCCGCGGCGTCGAAGTCGTCGAATACGCCATCGGCATTCCCGAACTGATGAAAGGCGGCTTCACCGAGAACGCCGGTCCCGGCATCGACAGCTATTCGATGCGTCAGCCGCTCGGCGTCGTCGCCGGCATCACCCCATTCAATTTCCCGGCGATGATCCCGATGTGGAAGTTCGCGCCGGCGATCGCCTGCGGCAACGCTTTCATCCTGAAGCCCTCGGAGCGCGACCCGGGCGTGCCGATGCGGCTGGCCGAACTGATGCTGGAAGCCGGTCTGCCGTCGGGCATTCTCAATGTCGTCAATGGCGACAAGGAGGCGGTCGATGCTATTCTCGACGACCCGGATATCTCGGCGGTCGGTTTCGTCGGCTCATCGTCGATCGCGCACTACATCTATTCACGGGCGGCAGCGGCCGGCAAACGCAGCCAGTGTTTCGGCGGCGCCAAGAACCACATGATCATCATGCCGGACGCCGACATGGATCAGTCGGTGGACGCACTGGTTGGCGCGGGCTACGGCGCGGCCGGCGAGCGCTGCATGGCGGTGTCGGTCGCGGTGCCGGTCGGCAAGGCTACCGCCGACCGCTTGATGGAAAAACTTATTCCGCGTGTCGAGAACCTGAAGATCGGTCCGTCCACCGATGCGTCCGCCGACTTCGGGCCACTCGTCACCCGGGCGGCGCTCGAGCGCGTCAAGGATTACGTCGAGATCGGGGTGAAAGAAGGCGCGACGCTCGCGGTCGACGGCCGTGGCTTCAAGCTGCAGGGTTACGAAAACGGCTTCTACATGGGCGGCTGTCTGTTCGACAATGTCACCAGGACCATGCGGATCTACAAGGAGGAGATTTTTGGCCCGGTGCTGTCGGTGGTGCGGGCGAAGGATTTCGACGAGGCGGTGGCGTTGCCCTCCGAGCACGAATACGGCAACGGCGTCGCGATCTTCACCCGCGACGGCGATGCCGCGCGCGAGTTCGCCTCCCGCGTCCAGGTCGGCATGGTCGGCATCAACGTGCCGATTCCGGTGCCGGTCGCCTATTACAGTTTCGGCGGCTGGAAACGTTCAGGCTTCGGCGATCTCAATCAATACGGCTCCGACTCGGTGCGGTTCTACACCAAGACCAAGACCGTGACCTCGCGCTGGCCCTCCGGCGTCAAGGAAGGGACGCAGTTTGCGTTCCACAGCAAGTGATCGGCAGCCACGCATGCAGTTCGCGCTCACCGAGGATCAGGTCGCCGTTCGCGACATGGCGCGCGCATTCGCGGCCGACAAGATCGCGCCGTACGCCCTTAAGTGGGACGAAGAGAAGCACTTTCCGATCGATGTGATGCGCGAAGCGGCGGCGTTGGGCATCGGTGGCATCACCATCCGCGACGATGTCGGCGGCTCGGCGTTGAGCCGTTTCGACGCGGCGCTAATCTTCGAGGCGCTGGCGCAGGGCTGCCCAACGGTATCGTCGTTCATTTCGATCCACAACATGGCCGCGTGGATGATCGATGCCTATGGCTTGGATGAGCAGCGGCGAAAATGGCTGCCGAGACTCTGCGCCATGGACCTTGTGGCGAGCTACTGCCTCACCGAGCCCGGTGCCGGGTCTGACGCTGCGGCGTTGCGGACACGCGCCGTG
>JBIQHO010000173.1:0-7564 GCA_044508545.1 Bradyrhizobiaceae bacterium
CCGTCACGCCGCACCAGCCGGTCGGCGCTGGGCAGGAAATCGATCGTGAAGCCGGCGAGATCGTGGGGCTGACGCACAGGCCGAACGCGGCGGGCCGCAGCCTCGTGCCATGCCGCAAGCGGCGGAATCCCCAGCGTTCCATGGCGATCGGCGTGGTAGCGCGTGATTTCGAGCGCCATCCACCGCTCCAGTTCATCCAGAGTCATCGTCGCATGGGCGGCGGAATCATAGCTGCCACGCTCGTCGATGTCGCTGAACGTCGTGCCCGGCAGAAGATGGACGGCGCCCATCATGGTGCCGATCAGCCGCTCGATATGGCCGCCATAGTGGGGAGTGGCGATCGGACGATGGATGAGCTCGATGCCATATTCCTCAGCGCCCCGCTGCAGGGCGCGCGACCGGAATTCCTTGGCGTTATCGAGGTGGATGGCATCAGGGAACCCGCAGGCCGGCCACTTCGCATCGATGCCCAGTCCGGCAAGCCACACCTCTTTCGGCTGCACGACATGCTGGATTACGAGTGCGACCGAAACCGTCGACGGCGCCTCGAGCGTCAGGTAGAAGCCCGCGACCATGCGGCTTGCGATGTCGATGGCGAGCGTCAGCAACGGCCGCTGCAGGGGCCGCCGACATCGGCGATCGACGACAATGACATCGACCAGCGTGTGGTCGATCTGGACTACGTTGAACGCGCACTCGGCGGCATATTCTCCCGGAACTGGGTGGAAGCGATCACGCGCTGCCTTCGAGCCTTCCCGTGCCTTGGTCAGTTCGGCGGGGTCTATGACCTCGATCCGCGCCTTCAGCGCATGCCAGGACGGTACGCGCACGCCACGCGAGCGGCAGAGCCCGCGGATCTCCTTGTGCAGTCGATTGATGCTCGGCTTCTGGCGTGTCTTGTAAAAGTCCCGGAGCGCTTCGGCGATTACCGCTTCGGTCTCATCCGGCAACCGGCGGCTGCCCTGTCTCGTGCCGCCCGGGCGCGGCAGCAGCGAACTCGTGACCGGATGCTCCCGATAAGCCCTGATCAGTTCGTAAAGCCGGGTTCGCTTGAGGCCGAGTTCACGGCAAGCCCGGAAGAAATCGGACCGGCCGGGGCAGTCGAGCGAGACCAGTCTGCGGATCACGGCCTCCCTTGCAACCGCCTCATTCCAGGCGGCATCATCAACCGTCTCCTTGTCGGGCCCATGAACCACAGCCACCCTCGCTGTAAAGTTCGTCCGCTCGAATGTTACGAAAAATCCGCTGATTCGGCTAGAATCCGCCAATGAACTCCGAAGATGATTCGCGCCAGATCAGTAACTTGCCGTCCGTTGACCAAACGCGAGCGACAGCCCGAATCGTCGAGCAGAAGCCCGAAAATCGCCTCGCGCGACCCTCCGCACCGCCCCACAGCACGGGGGCGCAGGACGATGCTTTAGGTCTGCGGTCGTCGGCCGGGCTGGAGGCGAAAGCTGCGGACGATTTGCCCGACATCATCGATGTCGTCATGGAGATGGGTCGCGCCCCGGAAGAACTGTCAGCCGAAGCCCCCTCCCCTCTTCCGGCCGTCGCCAATCCGCGCCTGCCGGCGCATCTCGACGCGTTGGCCGATCGCGCGCGCGATTATGTCGAGGCGGCGAGCTCGGCCAACACCCGCCGCGCCTACGCTGCGGACTGGAAGCATTTTTGCGCCTGGGCGCGCCGCCAAGGTCTGGACGTGTTCCCGCCCGATCCGCAGTTGGTCGGCCTCTACATCACCGCCTGCGCCTCAGGAAAGGCGACCGGCGACAAGAAGCCGAACTCCGTATCCACGATCGAGCGGCGCCTCTCCTCGCTGACGTGGAACTATGCACAGCGTGGCCAGCCGCTGGACAGGAAAGACCGGCACATCGCCACCGTCATGGCCGGCATTCGCAACAGCCACGCAAAACCGCCAGTACAGAAGGAAGCCATCCTGCCCGAGAATCTCATGGCCATGCTGGAAACCCTCGATCGGGGTACCCTGCGCGGCTTGCGCGACCGTGCCATGCTGCTTCTCGGCTTTGCCGGCGGGCTGCGTCGTTCCGAAATCGTCGGCCTGGACGTCGGCCGCGACCAAACCGAGGACGGCCGCGGCTGGATCGAGGTCTTCGAAAAAGGCCTGCTCGTCACGTTGCGCGGCAAGACCGGCTGGCGGGAGGTCGAGATCGGCCGGGGCTCGTCCGACACGACCTGCCCGGTCGTGGCGCTGGAGACCTGGCTCAAGCTCGCGCGCATTGCCCACGGGCCGCTGTTCCGAAGGGTGACGGGGCAAGGCAAAAAGGTGGGCAGCGAGCGGCTCAACGACCAGGAGGTGGCACGCCTGGTCAAGCGGGCAGCGCTGGCGGCCGGCGTACGCGGCGATCTTTCCGAGGGCGAACGAGAACAAAAGTTCGCGGGGCATTCGCTGCGCGCCGGGCTTGCCTCGTCGGCCGAGGTCGACGAGCGCTACGTGCAAAAGCAGCTCGGCCACGCCTCCGCCGAGATGACCCGTAGATATCAGCGGCGCCGCGATCGGTTTCGAGTCAATCTCACCAAGGCAAGCGGGCTGTAGGGACAAAAAACCCCCTCCCCTGCCCTTCTCGCACATCTGGTGGGCGAATTCGGCGTGGCGCGCCAGCGGTTCAATAACTAGATAACGCGAGCGCCTTTCACTCTGACGTGGCATTCTCATGAAAAAGATCGGTTTTCTGTCGTTCGGACACTGGACGCCCTCGCCCCAGTCGCAGACACGGTCTGCATCCGATGCACTCCTGCAGTCCATCGATCTGGCCGTTGCTACCGAAGAGCTGGGCGCGGATGGGGCATATTTCCGCGTGCATCACTTCGCCCGCCAGCTTGGCTCGCCGTTCCCGCTGCTGGCGGCGATTGGCGCCAAGACCAGCCGCATCGAGATCGGCACGGCGGTCATCGACATGCGCTACGAGAACCCGCTCTACATGGCCGAAGACGCCGGCGCCGCCGACCTGATCGCCGGAGGGCGTTTGCAACTGGGCATCAGCCGCGGCTCGCCAGAGCAGGTGATCGATGGCTGGCGCTACTTCGGCCACGTTCCGCAAGAGGGCGAGAGCGATGCCGACATGGCCCGGCAGCACACCGACGTGTTCCTCGACGTGCTGCGCGGCAAAGGCTTTGCACAACCCAACCCGCGCCCGATGTTTCCGAACCCGCCTGGCCTGCTGCGTGTCGAACCACATTCGGAGGGCTTGCGTGATCGCATCTGGTGGGGCGCCGCCACCAACGCAACTGCGGAATGGGCAGCAAAACTGGGAATGAACCTGCAGAGCTCCACACTCAAGTTCGACGAGAGCGGAAAACCCTTTCATCTCCAGCAGGCCGATCAGATTCGCGCCTTCCGCGAGGCGTGGAAGGCGGCCGGTCACACGCGCGAGCCGCGGGTCTCCGTCAGCCGCAGCATCTTCGCGTTGGTGGACGATCGCGACCGGGCGTATTTCGGCGGCAACGAGAGCGAAGATCATTTCGGTTACATCGAGCCTGAAAAGCTCGCCGTGTTCGGCCGCTCCTATGCCGCCGAGCCGGACGTCCTTATCGAGCAGTTGAAGGGCGACGAGGCCATCGCCGAGGCTGACACGCTGCTGCTCACCGTCCCCAACCAGCTCGGTGTCGACTACAATGCGCATGTCATCGAGGCGATCCTGACCCACGTCGCCCCGGCCTTGGGTTGGCGCTGACGCCTCCGTCCGAAAGCTCCCTCTGTCCTTCCGCAATTGCTTCATCGCCAGGACAACTGGTCCTTCGGCAGCCGGCCGCTCGGGTCGAATACAGTCACCTTGTGCGGAAGATCCGGACCCCAGTCCCAAAGCACTAGGTTGCGATCTTCTGTCTCGGCACCCGGAGCAAAACTCGGAACCAGAATACCGGCAATGCCTTGAAGCCGCAGTTGGTCATAGATGGACCAGGATGCAGGGCGCTCGCCGTCGCTGAGGACCGTTGCCCAAGCGCAGGCCATGTCCTCGAGCGCGACGGAAAATTCTCCCCTCCCCTGCTCGGTCGTCAGGTCTGCGATGCCCTCGCAATCGACCTCATAGGAGCACAGCACACAGGGGTCGATCCGATGCGCAAAGCCTTGATTGGCTTCTTTGACCGCCGTCATGATGGTGAGCCCCAGATATAGCGCTGGCACACCTTTGGGATTGAAGCGCGCACCCCTGATCGCGGCTCCCTCACCGGAAGTCGGCTTGAAGGCCCAACGCGGATCATGTGCCCTATAGCAGGTTCTGACGAACCTCACGCAAAGCCGCCGAGGGCCATATGATCCAGATAATCGCGAACGGCAGCGGCTTTGCCTTCCTTCACGAGGGCTTCGGCGGTGCGACCACCGAATGCCGGCAGCGGCTGGGCTCGGTACCAGGCCATCGCCTGTTCCTTTCCGCCCGCCCATTCCGTCACGCGACTGATGATCTCGAGCATTTCACGTAGACGCCCCTGGGTCTTTATCGTGCGGCTGCGCTCCAACCGATAGAGGGTTTCGCGGGCAAGGCCGGCCGTCTCGGCCAATTGGCCCTTGGACATTCCAAAGCCGTCCGCCACTTGGTTGATGGCAATTTTCCCGGCCCGGTCCATATAGGACAAAACCAAAGGTTCATTCTGCACGGGTATCTTGAGGGCCTGGCCCATAGGATTCCATCCTGTCATACACATAGTCGCATTTACTGTGCAAAAGATATGACACTCCTCGGCTATTTTCAAGTTCGGAAGCCGATGCGTCTCCAACCGATCGGTTATCTGTATCTTCTACGTTTGTAATTTCGTCTCCGATACGGTTCTCAGGCGCTCCAAATGGCCAAAACACCGCACAACCACTCCTCCCGTCGACCACAGAGCCGGCAAATCGGCTATGCGCGCGTCTCGACAGACGAGCAGGCTACAGAAGCCCAGGAGATGGAGTTGCGGTCCGCCGGATGTGAGACAATCGTCCGGGAGCACGGCTCCGGGGCCTCAAGAGCCCGCCCTGCCCTTGCCAAGATTGTCCGCGAGATCGACGCTGGCGACACGCTTGTCGTCGTTCGGCTCGACCGCCTGGCGCGCTCGGTAAGCCATCTGCTCGATGTCATCGAGGACCTGACGGCAAAAGGTGCGCATTTCCGGTCGCTCAGCGACCCGATCGACACCACGACGCCGCAAGGCATGTTTTCCCTGCAGGTTCTTGGCGCCGTGGCCCAGCTGGAGCGGGCTCTCAACTCCGAACGGACCAAGGCAGGCATCAAAGCCGCCAGAGCAAAAGGCCGGATGCCGGGCAATCCAGGGATCCGCGAACGTCGGCCGGACGCGCTGGCCAAGATGACGGCCGCGCAAAAGGCAGCCTATGGAGCGCGTCTCCAGTCATCCGCGAACCAGTGGCTTCCCATTGTGCGGCGCATGCGACCCGACCACACATGGGACGATATCTCCCGCGTTCTCAGGCAACGTGGTCTCGATTGGACTCCTGAGCGTTTACGGCGCGCGGTGAAATGGATTGTCAGCGAGGGAATGGCCGACAAGTCGCTTCTGAGGAAGTCGCCGCCTCGGCCAGCTGAGGATCGTCTGATGACCCTCGTGGCGGGCATCCATTCCTCCAATCCGGAGCTGACCTTGCGCGAAATCGCCAACCAGCTCGAGCGACTTCGTGAGCGTACGCCCCGTGGCGGTACGAAATGGGCGCCCTCGTCCGTCAAGAACCTCATCGACCGGGCAAAGCGTAGCGGCTTGCTCGAGGCGGCCTGAATACGCAACCGAGGACTGATTTTGTGGCGCCTACGCCGTATAATTCGCGGAGCTCGTTCGTAGCCAGAACAACCCAAACAGTCCGCAAACTCCGGAGCGCGCAGCAGTGGAAGCCATGACCGTCAACAGCCGCGACGATTTCGCCCAATGGGCCATCGAGCGAACCAAGTCGATCCTGACCGAGCAGGGTTCGGAGCTCGCTTCTGCGGCGCGGTGCGGAGACGATGCCCGGATGGGCGAAGCTGCAAATGCCCTTGGCCAATCGATCATCGATGCACTGCTCGAAACTTTTGACGGTCTGATCGACGACGACAGAGACTGACCGAGTTGCCGCCCGCGGAATTCAAATCTATCAATCATCACGATCTGGGCTTGTTCAGCGACCGCAGAAGGGCTTCCGAGACTTCGAGCCGCCCTTCCCCGCTTTCACCGCCGCTTCGCGGTTCGTGGCCGGTTTTCTCCGCCGATTTGTCGGCGTCCAGCTTGGCGCGCAGCAGTGCCATGATCATTGGCCAGGTCGAGAATTTGCCGTCCCTTGCCTTGTCGGTCAGGCTGCGCAGATAGCCGCCGGCGCTGTTGATCTGGTCTGATCGCTGGTAGATCGCGGCAAGGGTGATCGCCGCGTGCTGTTCGCCCATGACCTCGCAGGCGTCCCGCCACGCGCTGGGACTGATTGCCAGCATCGGCCGGGCCAGTTCCGCCGCGGCCAGAAAGTCGCGCCAGTGACGGATTTCCCCGCCTTGCGTCAATTCTCGCAGGTTGGGGCAGGCGTCCAGCACAATGCCCAAAGGCAATTCTCGCTTCGGCAAGCTCCGTACGTTGTCGGTTTCCGCGGCGCTGCCGCCCGCTTCATTCTTATTTCGAGAGCGGTCTTCAGATTCAAATATGGAGTCTGGGTTTGAATTCTGTATGTGGCGACCAGAATGGGACTCATTGGCGTCCGGATTCTGTGTTTTTGCAAATGATTCCAATACCTCGAGGATCTCCGTGTAGAGGCCGTGAAGATCGCAGCAGATATCCTCGATGAGTTGCCTCGGCGCTGAGCGCGGCAAGCGGCAGACGATGGCCTGATAGGTCTGGTAGACCCTGCCCCAATTGCCCGGAACGTTCTCCTCGATGCCAGTCTCGATGAGCTTGACGATATCGCGGCGCAGGAGCGTGAGACGCTCCTTGGCGATCCGAAGGGCGTTCTTCTCGGCCCGGACGGTGTCCGCCAGCTCCTTGAATTCCCCGGCCCGGGCAACGATCGGCGCCAGGTCGAACCCGTAGGCCTGTTCGACTTGACCTCCCCTGCCCTTGCGGGCGAAGCGCTTGCCGTTCGGACTATCTCTGCGGATGATCAGCCCGCAGTCGACCAGGACGGCCAGGTGGCGCCGTAGCGTCGTCGCCGGCATTCCGTTCGCACGGGCCATGAGTTGCTCGTTGGACGGCCAGACGATCAGTTCGCCGTCGCCTGTGAGCTCCGTTTCCGGATGAAACGAGAGCAGCGCGTTGAGAATGGCGAGTGCGCGGTCCGTAGCGCCGATCAGCTCGCGCGCTTCCCGGATCGTCTGGAACACTTTCCATTTCTGGACCTGGGCGCCAGCCGGTGCCGATTTTGCCACAGCCTGGCTTGCCATCATGCCAAGTGACATCGTTCGCCGCCCAAAGGGCGTCGTTGGGGTATGCGTCTGCATTGTCCTTCACCTATTGCTAGGCAAAAGAAACCTGCTCGCCGAATCGGCGCTCAAACCGACCTGAATGGTCTTGACTATGATTCGCGGAAGTGGGATTCTCTCAGTCGCCAAACTTAAAGAGAAGGTCTTCCGGAATTGCCGTTTCGGGGGCCTTTTTCTTTTGC